>JAKPUV010000893.1 GCA_029554925.1 Candidatus Hydrogenedentota bacterium
CGGGTGGACGTCGGGGTCCACGCCGTCAATGCGGATCTCGCCGTAGGTCGGCTCGATGGCCCGGGCAATGGCCTTGATGGTGGAGGTTTTCCCCGCGCCGTTGGGACCGAGCAGGCCGAAGACCTCCCCCGGCCCCACCTCCAGGTCCAGATCCTCCACGGCGGTGACGGTGTCGTAGTCCACCCTCAGCGACTTGACCGAAATCATGCGCACCCTCCACCCGGCGCCCCGCGCGCCGATATAGGCAGGATAGCACAGGGGGCCGCGCGGGGGGAAGTTTCGGCAGCGCGCCGTCCACCCTGTCCACCCCGTCCATCCCGTCCGCAAAAAAAGCCGCGCCCCGCGTGGGATGCGGGGCGCGGCGGATGCTGTCTGCTGCTTCAGGGGCCTAGCAGGGGATTTCCCAGCCCTTGCGGTACTCCTTGGTGACGACCTCCTTGGCGTTGGGCACGTTGGTGACGACGCCGTTCTTGTTGTCCCAGTGGAGCTTCTGGCCGGACTTCACGACGAGGTTGCCGAACTGGACCATCTCGGTGAAGGGGCCGGCGTAGTCGAAGTTGGAGCAGGGCTTCTGGCCGGTCTTGATGCCGCGGATCCAGTCGAAGTAGGGGTTCTCGTCCGGGATGCGCTCGATGGTGGCGTCGGGCATCTTGTAGTCCTTCATGAGGTTGTTCGGCACGAGGCGCGGCTCGCCGCCGTACTCGCCCGCCGTGAGGATGCCCTTGGTGCCGATGAAGAACGAGCCGTTCATGTCCTTGTCGCCGAGGACGACGTCCGCCGCGAGGCCCTCGGGGCGGGCGGGGCGGTTGTACTTCTCCTCGCCCGTGGCGGGGTCGGGCTCGTGGCCGTCGTACCAGTACACGTCCACGGGGGGCATGCCGGCGCGGGCGGGGAAGGAGTACTTGATGGTGGTCATGAGGGGGAAGGTCTGCTCGTTGCGGCCCTTCTGCATGACGACCTCGACGGTGAAGTCGGTGGCCTCGACCAGCTTGAGGGCCCAGTAGGGGGCGTCCATGATGTGGCAGGCCATGTCGCCGAGGGAGCCGCCGCCGAAGTCGAGCCACGCGCGCCAGTCATGCGGGGCGAGCTTGTGGTGGTAGGGCCGCCAGGGGGCCGTGCCGATCCAGCGGTCCCAGTCGAGCCCCTCGGGGGCGATCTCGGGGGGCAGGGGCTCGGTCACGCCCTGGTTGTCCCACACCGGGCGGTGCGTCCACACGTGGGCCTCGCGCACGTCGCCGACGGCGCCGCTCCAGATCATCTCGCAGACCTGGCGGATGCCGTCGCCGCAGTGGCCCTGGTTGCCCATCTGCGTCATGACGCCCGTTTCGGCGGCCGTGCGGGTGAGCAGGCGCGCCTCGGCGACGGTGTGCGTCAGCGGCTTCTGCACGTAGACGTGCTTGCCCATCTTCATGGCCATGTAGGCCGCCGGGGCGTGCGTGTGGTCCGGCGTGGAGATCGTCACCGCGTCAATCTCCGGCATCTGCTCCAGCATGTTCCGGTAGTCGTTGAAGTGCTTCGCGTCCTTCAGGCGGTAGGCCGTCTCCTCGGCGCGGTTCCAGTCCACGTCGCACAGCGCCACCACGTTCTCGCCCAGCTTGTGGCAGCTCATGATGTCGCTCGTGCCCTTGCCGCCCGCGCCGATGGCCGCCACGTTCACCTTGTCGTTCGGCGACAGCTTGCGCGGCACGACCTTCGCGGTGTTCATCTTCGGCGCCTCGTCCGCGCCCCGGGCCATGCCCATCACGGCCGTCGTCGTCGCCGCCGCGATGAAGGCGCGGCGCGTCAGTGATCCCTTATCTCCCATGACAGCGTTCCTTTCGTGGTTTTCCGGAAATCCGGGGTGTTCCCCGGACTGACCGCCATGATAGCACTCCCCCCCCGCCCGCGCAAGATACGCCCCGGACGGGCAATCGCACTAAAATGCCCCTTGAGAAGTGGCTGTCCCCGGCATGGACGGTCCTCGGTCATGTGATTCTGTCTTTGTTGTCCCAACGGGACATCCGCCTATAGCCGGCTGCCCCGTTGGGGCATGATGCTTTCTGTCCGGACAACCCAGGGCAGGCCTGGTCCTTCGGGCGGCGGCCTGCCCTGGGCTATATTCGGCAACGCCTACAGCGTTGAAGAGGAGAAGGAACGGGGGACGAAAGAACTCTTTGTCAGGAAGGGGTGGCGGCTTTTTAGAGCACGTTAAGGTTGAGATGCGGTATATCCGCACGAAGAAAACCACCCGGCGGCATCCTGCGGGGTGACGGTTTCCAGAGCTTTTCCAATGGCTGCGTGCAGATCCTCCTGGGTGCGGGCCTTGGCATCGCGCAGAAACGCCTTCACCTTGCTCCACATCTTCTCAATGGGGTTCAGGTCCGGACTGTAAGGGGGAAGAAAGAGCATCGTTGCCCCGGCCGCCTCGATGTGCGCGAGCGCCTCCGCGTCGTCATGGGCCGCAAGGTTGTCCAGGACCACGATGTCGCCCGGCCGAAGGGTCGGAGTCAGCACCTGGCGCACATACTCCCGGAAGACATCCCGGTCCGTCGCACCGTCCAGCACCATGCAAGCGCTGGTGCCGTCGAGGCGCACCGAGCTGATCATGGTTGTGGTGCACCAGTGGCCGTGGGGAGCGCTGTCCTTAAGACGGCCCCCTCCCAGAGCCCTTCCCCGCAGGCGCGTCATGTTTGTCTTCGCCGCCGACTCGTCCAAAAACACCAGGCGGTCCGCGTCCATATGCTGCTGCAGGCTGGACCACGCGGAACGGCGCGCCCTAACATCCTCGCGTTCTTGCTCGGCCGCCCGAAGCGTTTTTTTTATAGCGGTACCCCAGACGCCTCAGCGCGTTGTGGACCGCCACAACGCTGCAGGAGATCCCCAGACGCTCCCGCAGCTGCGCAAGCGTCGCGTCGGGGTTCTCCCGCACAAGGGCCTCAAGCCGCAGGGCATGCTCCTTGTCCACTGCCGGAGGGTTGTGGCCCCGCGGAAGCGGGGACGCCACCCCCGTCCTCCGGTGGCGCTGGAGCCAGCGCTGGAAAGTGGAAATGTCCACCCCGTAGAACCGCGCTATCTCCGCCTGGGTGCCGTTTCCCGCCTCGTAGGCCGCAATGGCCCGCGCTCTGACTGCCGATGATGCGATTCCCATGCATCAAGCATACGCCATCGAGTACCGCATGTCAACCTTACAATGCTCTAGTGCGATTGCCCTGGCGGTGTCGGGGCGTGTGCGCAGGGCGGATCAGTGCACCGGCAAGACCGAAGACGGGGCAGGCGGGACGCCTGCGGTACGAAGAAGGGCCGACAGACGCCGTCCCGTAGCGCAGGCGTCCCGGCGGCCCTGTCTTGGTGGACGCGCGGGTCAGGGCTTGACGAAGTAGTCGAGCACCGTCACCTTCGCAAGATAGGGCCCCAGCAGCTTGCCGAAGGCCTTGTGCTCGGGGTGGACCAGGTAGGCGTCGCGGTCCTTCGCATTGGCGAAGGTGAGGAAGAAGCAGTGGGTGTGGCCCTGGTCGAGCTTCTCGGGGCTGACGTTGGTGCCCCACTCATAGCCGATAATGCCGTTGATCTTGGTCGGCAGGGCGGCAAAGGCGTCCTCCACCTTCTTGACGTCCTCGGGCGTCGCCTCGGGCTTGAAGCCGAAGAGCACCACATGCCGCAGCAGGGGCGCGGCCTTGGCGTCGCCCTGGGCGGGCTCGGCCGCCGAGACGGCGGACACGCCGGCGGCCAGGCCGCCCAGCGCCGCGAGAAGAAGAACCGCAAGAACGACCTTGGTGCCGGGGAAACGCCGTGCTGTCATGGGGGGACTCCTTTGGTTAAGTTGGGCCTCCAGTATGTCCGCGCGCGGGGTCCGGACGCAACCCGGCCCGGGGGCGGTGCGTGGCCGGAAAGCACAAGACCGCCGCGATCTGCGGGAGATCGCGGCGGTGAAACGGTCTGGATTGCGGGTGCCCGGAGGGGCGGACGTCAGCCCTGGCGCGCCTTGAAGCGGGGGGCCAGTTTGTTGATGACGTACACGCGGCCTTTGCGGCGCACGACTTTGCATCCGGGGTGGCGCGTCTTGGCGCTCTTCAGGGAGCTCAGGACTTTCATGGGAATACTCCTCTCGAAACGGGTTCCTTAGGGAGAGCGGATTATACACAATGCCCGGGGGCCGCGTCAAACCGAAGCCCGCCGCGCGTCACGGCGCGGGCAGCCCGCCCTACTCCCGCAGCAGCACGTCGCAGGCGAGGCGGGCCTTGGTGAGGAGGCGGCGGAAGAGGGCGCTGCTCCGGGCGAGGGCGCGCAGGCGCATGATGGCCCTGCGCTCAAGGCGGTAGCGGTCGAGTTTGGGCGGCTTCGGCGCGGGGACGCCGTCCCCCGCCTCGAGGAGGGGTTTCCACAGGCCCGCCAGCGGGTAGCCGAGGGTCTCCAGGTCCGCCGGATCGAGGGAGGCGATGATCCCCTCCATGAGCCGGCGCTTGGCGGGGTCGTGGACCAGTTCGGCCACCCACTTTTTCACCGACGCCGTGGTGGGGCGGGTGTGCTGTTTCACGCCGATGGGGTCGCCGAGCCCCTTGCCGTGCGCGGCGCCGTCGTCGCCCGCCTTGCCGTACTCGATGGCCTCCGGCTCGTAGGGCACGCCGATGTGGGCGCAGATTTTCTCAAACCACGCCTCGGGGGCCTTGACGAGGTCCTCGTAGCGGACGTGGATGAACGGCGTCTCCTGCTGGCGCAGGAAGGCGGCCAGCGCGGGCACGTAGCGCTCGACGACGGGGTTGTAGGCGTGGGCCGCCGCGTAGTCGCCGTCGAAGAAGGAGTTTGCGTAGGACGAGAACATGGCCACGGGGTGGCGCGTCAGCACGACATACTTCGCGTCCGGGAAGACCCGCTGCATGAACGGCAGGATGAGCGCGTAGGCGGGCGTCTTGTCGAGGCAGACCGTCTTTCCCGCGCCGTTCGCCGCCAGGTGCCGCCCGTAGAGCGTGTCGCAGTAGGCGCGGCAGGCGTCCCAGTAGTCCCGCTCGCCGCCGGGCAGCCCGGCCACGAAGAGCTTCTGCGACTCCGCGGCGAGGACATGATCATAGGGGGCCTTGTCCACCTTGTCCCACACGCCGAGATGGGCGAGGGGCGTGAGCAGGTGGGGCTCCGGCCCGCCGAGGATCGTGGAATGCGCCGACAGCATGCGCTCGAGCATGGTGGTTCCCGAGCGCGGCGCGCCGATGACAAAGAGCATGGACGGTTTCATGGCGGTGCGTGCGTCTCCCGGCCCTGGGGGCCCTTGCCCCGACATGATAGCACGCGCGGCGCCCCGCGCTTGCACCCGCGGCGGGCGCGGCGATACGCTGGGTACGGCGCGCAACCCCGGGGAACCGATCATGACCCTCATCCTGGCCGCGGCAATGCTGGCGTTTCCGGGCGCAACCACGGAGGCCGAAGAGACCATGTCCCTGTCACCCCAGGTGTTCCAAGCCCAGGAGGGCTGCGCGTGGGAGGGCGGTCCGGACCGCCCGCGCATGAACGCGCACTACATCGCCGCCCCCCGGCCGGGGGAGGACCGCGCCGAATGGCTGGCCGCCGCGCTTGCCCACCGCGCCGCGGCGCGGGCGGGCGCGCTGGAGCGGCGCATCGCGGTGCGGTATGACGGCGTGCGGGCGTGGGTGCGCACCGCGCCGCCCGCCGCGGCGGCGCTGGCGCTCGGGCCGGGGGACCGGCTGCGGGTGCGCGTGTCGGCGCGGTGGGAGGAGGGCGGCGGCGCCCTGTGCCTCGCCTTTGACTACGCCGACCCGGACTCCGCCGCGTGGGGGGGCTGGTCCGGCGTGCTGGCGGCGCTGGAGATCCCCCGAGACGGCGAATGGCACACGCTGGAGGCGGAGATCGCCGTGCCCGCGGACGCGCGCGGGCTCGTGCGGCCGATCCTCGGCATGGACGCCACCCACGACCCCGCGCCGGCCCGCGTGACGCTGCGGGGCGTCGTCCTCGAACCCGCGGACCCGCAACGCGCCGGGGAATGGGCGCGCTTTCTGGAAACCCTGCCGCCCGCCGGGGTGTCCCGCGCCCTGTACGACCGCCCGGACCAGCAGTGGGCCGCCGAAACGTTCACCGGCCATTTCACGTTCATGTACGACCGGTCGTTCCATGATCCGGAGAAGGGGTACCAGGTGGAGGCTCTGCTGGAGGACGGCCGCGCCGCCTTCGGCGGCTATGACACCGTCATCCTCTGGCACGCCTACCCGCGCATCGGCGTGGACGACCGCAACCAGTTCGACTTCTTCCGCGACATGCCCGGCGGGCTGGAGGGGCTGCGCGGGGCGGTGGACCGTTTCCACCGCGCGGGGGTGCGGGTCTTCCTGCCCTACAAGCCCTGGGACACGGGCACGCGCCGCGAGGGGGTGCCGGACGCGGAGGCCCTCGGCGCCATGCTCGCCGCGCTGGACGCCGACGGCATCTACCTCGACACGATGGGCGAGGTGCCCGCCGCGCTCCGGCGCGTGGTGGACGCTGTGAAGCCGGGCGCCATCATCGCCAGTGAGTTGCACCCGCCGGTGGGGCAGCTTTCCGTCATGAACCAGTCGTGGGCCCAGTGGCTCGACGACCCCGAGCCCCCCGGCATGCTCCACCTGAAATGGATCGAGCCGCGCCACATGCAGCAGCAGATCCGCCGCTGGGACACGCGCCACGCGGAGGAAATCGAGGCGGCCTTCTTCAACGGGTCCGGCATGGTTGTCTGGGAAAACGTCTTCGGCGCGCACAATCCCTGGGCGCCGGAGGACCGCGCCCTGTGGCGGCGCGCCGTGGCGATCCTCCGCGCCTTCACCCCGGAGTTCACCTCCGACGCCTGGGACCCCTTTCATCCGGCGCTCCAGTCCGACCTCTATCTCCATCGCTGGCCGGGGCAGCCCACGACGCTCTTCACCTTCCGTCATTCCGGCGCGCCCCGGCAGGAGGTCCCGCTGCTGGAGTGCCCCATGCCCGACGGGGCCGCGCCGGACACGCTCCGCGTGGTGGACCTCTGGAACCGCCGCGCCCTGCGTTACGAAATCACCGATACGGGCGCGCTGCGGATATTCGGACCCCTGGAGCCGCTCGGGTGCCTCGCCGTGGTTTCCGGCGATGACCCGCGCGTGGACGCTCTGCTGGCGGACCCCGGCACCGCCGACGACGACCCGCGCATCCTGTCCCGCGCCGCCCGGTGCGTCGCCGAACCGAAGCCCGTGGCGCGGGCCTTCGCGCCGGGGGACACGCCGCCGCCGGGCATGGTCCCCGTGGCGGGCGGCTCCGTGCGCATGAAGCTCCGCCACCAGCGCCGCGAATGCGGCTGTTACCCCGATCCGGGCACCCCGCCGGAACGGGAGCGCGACTTCCTCTGGGGCTCCCCCCATGACGGCGAGCTCGCGCACGACTACACCGTCGAGGTCGCGCCCTTCTTCCTGGACGAGGCGCAGGTGAGCAACGCGGAGTTCAAGCGCTTTCTGGACGCCACGGGCTACGCGCCGAAACATGCCCTGAACTTCCTCAAGCACTGGCCGGACGGCGTGATGCCGCCGGACATCGCCGACCTGCCGGTGGTGTACGTGGACCTGGACGACGCCCGCGCCTACGCGCGCTGGGCCGGGAAACGCCTGCCCACGGAGCCGGAATGGCAGGGTGCCGCGCAGGGGACCGACGGCCGCGAATGGCCCTGGGGAGACGCCTTCGACCCCGCCAAGTGCAACCCCGGCGGCGCGCCGATGCCCGTGCGCTCCCTGCCCGAGGGGCGCAGCCCCGCCGGGTGCTATCACATGAGCGGCAACGTGTGGGAGTGGACCGAAAGCGAACGCGACGACGGCCACACCCGGTTCTGCATCCTGCGCGGCGGCGGCTGGTTCAAGCCCGAGGGCAGCGGGTGGTACGTCCAGGGCGGCCCCCAGCCCTGCACCCGCCACACCAAGTTCCTCCTGCTGTGGCCCGGCCTGGACCGCTGCGCCACCGTCGGCTTCCGCTGCGCAGCCGATCTGCCGTGAGCAGCCTCAGTCGCCAGTAATCTCCAGAAAAACGCCAGCATGTCCATTCTTTCTGGACATACTGGCGGTTTTCTGGTAGAATGGGGACATGATGACCACGATGGACATGCGGCGGGGTACCCGCTCGGACGTGCTGGATTACCAGCAACTGACGGGCCTGCTGGGGGACTATGCCAAGCCGCGGGACCGGATCGGGGCATTGACCGCCCGGGGCGACTTGGTCCGGGTGCGCAAGGGGCTCTATGTGTTTGGCGAGCCGTGGCGGCGGCGGGCCGTGGACCGCCTCCAACTGGCCAATCTGGTCTACGGGCCGTCCTATGTGAGTCTGGATTCGGCTCTCGCCCTGCACGGCCTGACCCCGGAGCGGGTCGAGGAGGTCACCTCGGTGACCACCGGTGTCCGGCGGCGTTTTGACACCCCGTTCGGGGTGTTTTCCTACACCCCCCTGCCGCCGCACCGCTACGCCCCCGGCATGGCCTGGCGGGAGGGGGAGGGCGGCCCGGTTCTGGCGGCCACCCCGGAGAAGGCGCTCGCGGACAAGGTGTGGACGGACAAGCGCTTCTATCCCGGGCGGCTGGGGGACTTCGACGCCTATCTGTTCGATGACCTGCGGGTGGACCCGGAGCGCCTCGAAACGCTGGACCCGGAACGGCTGAACGCGATCGCGCGGGCCTACGGGTCCAAGAAGGTCACGCTGCTGGCGCGCTGGCTGGCGCGCCGCGCGGAGGGGGGCGCATGAACGAAGCCGTGGAGCAGATGCTGGCGCGGTTTCCCCGGGAGACGGCGGAGGACCATGTGAACGCCCTCCGCGAGGTGCTCCAGCAGATCGCCCTGCTGGGCCTCTGGCGCGCGAAGTTCTTCGAGCACGCCGCCTTCTACGGCGGCACGGCGCTCCGCGTCCTGCACGGCCTCGACCGCTACTCCGAGGACCTGGACTTCTCCCTCCTC
>JAKPUV010000895.1 GCA_029554925.1 Candidatus Hydrogenedentota bacterium
GCCTTCCTGCTGGACAGCCAGTCGAAGCCCGACGAGGCCCGCGCCGCCTACGGCAAGGCGCTGAAGACGGACCCGGCCCACGCGGACACGCTCTGGGCGCTGGCCGTCCTCGACAACGAGCAGGGGCTCTACGCCTCCGCCGCGTCCCGCGCGGAGAAGGCCCTGGAACGCGACCCGGAGCACGGCCCCGCCGCCTACCAGCTCGGCGTGGCCTGCCTGCGCCGGGGGGATTTCACGGCGGCGGCCAGGTGGGGATGGAAGGCGTCGCGCTGCGCGGGCCTGGAGGCCACCGGCCTCAACCTCGCGGGCCGCGCCGCCATGAACCTCGGACGGTCCGACGAGGCGCGCTCCCTGTTTGAGCGCGCCGCCGCGTGGGCGCCCCAGGACCGCGCCAACCGCGACAGCCTGCTGGCCGTGCGGTCTGTCCTCGGGGGCGGGGAGACCCTGGCAAAGGACCTCGCGGCCGTCCGGAAGGAAGCCCCGCTCGACCCGCTGCCCGCGCTGCTGGAGCCGATGGCGCGCGGCGAAGTCCACACGCTGGTGCCCGCCCTCCGGGGGCTTGGCGGCGACCCCGTGTTCAACGTCCTCGACGCCGCCGCGTTCTTCGCGGACCACGGCCAGCCCGCCATGGCGCTGATCCTGCTGTGCGCCGCCATCAAAGACAGGACGCTGTTTCCGCAGGACGACCCCTTCGTCCTCTACGCCGCCGCGTATTACCGCGACCGGCTCGGCGACGACGCGCCGCCCCCCTTGAAGGCCGTCCCCGTGGACGACCTGCTCGCCCGCGCCGCCGCCGCGCCCCTGTCGAAAAACTTCCCCCACGGCGCGCAGGCCTTCGCCGTGCTGGAATGGGCCGCCGCCCGGCAGCCCGCCGCCGCCAACGCGCCGTACCTGCTCGGCCTCGCCTGCGCGGGCGCCCACCGCCTGGACGAGGCCGTCGCGCGGTGGGAGGCCGCCGTCGCCCTCGACCCGGGCCTCGCGCCCGCCTGGCGGCTCCTCGGCCTGCACCGCTGGAAAAAAGACGCCGATCTGGGCAAGGCGGAGGAATGCCTGAAGAAGGCCCTCGCCGCCGCCCCCGGCGACCAGGTCATCCTCCGCGACCTCACCGCCGTGCTCACGGCCCTCGGGCGGCGGCCCGAGGCGCTCGCGCTGGTCGAGGCGCTGCCCGCCGGGGTTGACGTCCGCTACGACCTCGCCCTCTGGCGCGCCGGGGCCCTCCTCGACGAGCAACAATACGACCGCTGCCTCGACCTCCTGCGCGCCGGCGACTTCACCAACTGGGAGGGCTCCACCAGGCCCCGCGACCTCTACACCGCCGCCCTCACCGCGCGCGGGAAACTCCGCGCCGAAGAGGGGCGCACCGAGGAGGCCCTCGCCGACTTCCGCGAGGCCCTCACGTATCCCGAGAACCTCGGCGTCGGCCGGAAATACAAGCCCACCGAGGCCGAGGCCCGCTACTGGGCCGGCAAAATGCTCCACCA
>JAKPUV010001142.1 GCA_029554925.1 Candidatus Hydrogenedentota bacterium
CCAAATACGGGGCCTATTGCCCCGGCGAACTGCTTGACCTTGTTTTCAGCGGGGATTATGGTGTCGCAGCGCAGGCGAAGAAGGCGGTGCTTCTCGGGGGAATCTCCGTGAAGCGGGTCAAAGACAGGCTGTTTGACACGCTGTGGCAAAGGGACGGCGCCACCCACCTCTCGTTCATGCTCGAGGCGGACATCCCCAAGGAAGAGCTGCTTGCGTATCTCCTGGAGGCCCTGTCGAGCCCGGAACGCAGCAAGAACGCGGCGTATGCGCTGCAGTCCTTCGGAAAAGACGCGGCGCAGGCGATTCCCGTCTTGACCGAAATGATGCAGCCGGACATCCCGTTTGACATGGGAAGGCGCGTGAACGGGTTTGACCCCCGGTTCATCGCGCTCTGGTCACTGACCGAAATCGGATATGACGACGATCAGGCGGTGGATGCAATGGTCAAATTCGCGTGCAACACCTCCGGACCGCGTCACCCAGTCCTCATGAGGCTGCACTTCATGCTTGCCTACCGCCTGGGGATGATAGAGCCTCCAGCCGTTTTCTAGCGACCGTAACGGAGGCGATGCGGCCCCCGCCGCGCCGGGGCGTTTGTTTTTCGGCGGGGTGGGGTGCTATCTTGGTGCGGAGTGCACCTTTAACCAGGAGGATACAGTCATGGCGCGTCACGAGAACAGCATTGCCTTGATGAACAAGGCGGTGGCGGACGAGTTGTCGGCCGTCCACCAGTACATGTACTTCCACTTCCACTGCGACGACCAGGGCTACGACCTGCTCGCCAACCTGTTCAAGCGCACGGCCATCGAGGAGATGCTGCACATCGAGCGGCTGGCCGAGCGCATTCTTTTCCTCAAGGGCGACGTGGAGATGGTCGCGGAGCATCCGGTCAGCAAGGTCTCCGATGTGAAGCAAATGCTGGAGATGGCCTGCCAGATGGAGACGAACAGCGCGGCGGCCTACAACCGCTGGGCGAACGAGTGCGGCGCGAACGCCGACTCGGCCTCCAAGAAGCTCTTCGAGGACCTGGTCATGGACGAGGAGCGCCATTTCGACCAGTACGACACGGAGATGGACCACCTGAAGATGTACGGCGAGAACTACCTGGCCCTCCAGTCCATCGAGCGCAGCAAGCGCACCGGCATGGGCGGCCCCATGGGCGGCGCGGGCGCCTGATTCGGGAGAAGTTGGTTTTCTGCGGGCCGGACAGGCAGGACGCCTGTCCGGCCCGCTCTGTGTATGGACGAAATGGACGGTATGGACGGCATGGACAACGGCTGCCTGCTGTGGGATCGCCTGTCCACGCTGTCCATACCGTCCATTTCGTCCATACTGTCCACCGTGCCGCGGGTTCCCGCCGCGCGGGCCGGTGCCCTTCATTTGGTTTGGCGGGGCGTGTCGGGTAAAATGCGGGCGGTCGGGCGGCCCCGCGCGGGGCCGGCGGCCACCCGGGTGCAGGCGACAGGGAAACGCGCGCATGAAGGATCTGTTTGGCGGGCTGGGCGTTGATCTGATGAACGAGGTGGGCGCGATCGTGCTGGGGGGCGGGCGCGGCACGCGCCTGTACCCGCTGACGCGGGTGCGCTCGAAGCCGGCGGTGCCGCTGTGCGGCCGCTACCGGCTGGTGGACATCCCGCTGAGCAACTGCATCCACTCGGGCATCCTGCGGATCCTCGTGCTGACGCAGTTCAACAGCCACTCGCTGAACCGGCACATCAAGAACACGTACAAGTTCGACGAGTTCAGCGGGGGCTCGGTGGAGATTCTGGCGGCGGAGCAGACGAACGAGATCGGCGACTGGTTCCAGGGGACGGCGGACGCGGTGCGCAAGCACCTGCTCCACATCCGGCAGCGCGGGCTGAAACATTTCCTGATCCTCTCGGGCGACCAGCTCTACCGGATGGACTACCGCACGCTGCTGGACACGCACCTGCGCAACGACGCGGACATCACGGTGGCGGCGCTGCCGGTGGACCGCGAGGCCGCGAAGTCCTTCGGCATCATGAAGGTGGCGCGCAGCGGGGAGATCCGCCGCTTCGTGGAAAAGCCGCGCGAGGACGCCGTGCTCGACCAGCTGGTGACGCCCGCGGGGCTGTTCAAGGACTTCGGCCTGGAGCCGAAGGGCCGCGAGCACCTGGCCTCCATGGGCGTGTACGCCTTCAAGGCGGAGGTGCTGGAGGAGCTGCTGGTGCGCAACCCGTCGTGGGTGGACTTCGGCAAGGAGATTATCCCCGGGGCGCTCAAGACCCACCGGGTCTTCTCGCACATGTTCAGCGGGTTCTGGGAGGACATCGGGACCGTGCGGTCGTACTTCGACGTGAGCATGGCCATGACCTCGCCGAACCCGCCCTTCGACCTTCACGACCCGGACCACATGATCTACACCCACGCGCGCATGCTGCCGGGGGTGCGGATGGTGGACGCGAAGGTGAAAAACGCCATCATCTGCAGCGGCTCGCAGATCGAGCGGGCGGACATCCGCAACAGCATCATCGGCATCCGAAGCCAGATCCGGCCGGGGGCGGTGATCCAGCGCGCCATCGTGCTGGGGGCCGACTATTTCGAGGCCGCGCCGCCGGACGAGGTCGGCGTCGCCATCGGCATCGGGCGCAACGCCCGCATCTCCCAGGCCATCATCGACCACAACGCCCGCATCGGGGACAACGTGGTCATCCGCGGGTCGGACCGCATGAAGGACTATGACGGGGACGGCTACGCCATCCGCGACGGGATCGTGGTGGTGTTCAAGGACGC
>JAKPUV010000896.1 GCA_029554925.1 Candidatus Hydrogenedentota bacterium
TACTGCATCGGCGGGGGGAACATCCTGGCGATGGTCTGCGACCTGACCATCGCGGCGGACAACGCGGTGTTCGGCCAGACGGGCCCCAAAGTGGGCTCCTTCGACGCGGGCTACGGCTCGGCGCACCTCGCGCGGATGGTGGGGCAGAAGAAGGCCCGGGAAATCTGGTTCCTCTGCCGGCAGTACACCGCTGCCCAGGCGCTGGAGATGGGCATGGTGAACACCGTGGTCCCCCTGGACCGGTTGGAGGAGGAAACGCTCCAGTGGTGCTCGGAGATTCTCGCCATGTCGCCCATGGCCCTGCGGTGCATCAAGGCGGCCATGAACGCCGACGAGGACGGGCAGGCGGGGCTCATGGAACTGGCGGGCAACGCGACCAGCCTCTTCTACATGTCCGAAGAGGGGCAGGAGGGCCGCAACGCCTTCCTCGAAAAGCGGCCGCCGGACTTCTCGAAGTTCCCGCGCAACCCCTGAGGTTCCATCATGACGGAAACGGCACCGAAACGGCCGTCCGGCGCGCGCGTGTGGCTGGACGCCGCGCGCCCGCGCACGCTGGGGGCGGCGGCGGGGCCGGTGCTGCTGGGGGCGGCGTTCGCCGTGGACGCCGGGGGCGCGCATTTTCCCTCCCTGCTGGCCGCGCTGGTCTGCGCGCTGCTGTTGCAGGTGGCGGCCAATTTCGCGAATGACTACTACGACTTTCTGAAGGGGGCCGACACGGCGGCGCGCGTGGGGCCGGTGCGCGCGACGGCCTCCGGACTGGTGACGCCCGCCCAGATGCGCCGCGCCCTGGCGCTCACGCTGGCGGCGGCGTTCGCGCTGGGCCTCTATCTCGTGTGGCGGGGCGGATGGCCCATCCTCGTCATCGGCCTGCTGTCCATGCTCTTCGCGGTGCTCTACACCGGCGGGCCGTACCCCCTGGGCTATCTAGGACTCGGTGAGGTGTTCGTGTTCATCTTTTTCGGTCCCGTCGCCGTGGCGGGCACGGCCTATGTGCAGACCCTTTCCTTCGATCCGCTGGCCGCCGTGGCGGGCATCGGCCCCGGTCTCTTCTCCGTCGCCATCCTCACGGTGAATAACCTGCGCGACCGGGACGAGGACAGCCGCACGGGCAAGCGGACCCTGGCGGTGCGTTTCGGCGCGCGCTTTGCGCGGGCGGAGTACGCGCTGTCCCTGCTGGTCGCTCTTCTCGGGGTGCCCGCCCTGCTGTGCGCGCTGCCGGGGGGGCATGGCGGCGCCTTCGCCGCGCTGCCGGTGCTGGTTCCCGCCGCGTTCGCGGTCCGGACTGTCTCCCGGGAGTCCGGACCCTCCCTCAACCGCATGCTCGGCGGCACGGGAAAACTGCTGCTGTTGTACAGCCTGCTGTTCGGCGCGGGGTGGGTGCTGTGGTGACGCCCGGCACCACGCGGGTGTACCGCTACGACCTGCCGCTGGTCCGTCCGGTCAGGGTGGGCGGGGAAAGGCTGACCCGCCGCCAGGGCTGGCTGCTGGAACGAGAGGATGCCGACGGACGGTCCGCCTGGGGGGAGGCCGCGCCGCTGCCGGGGTTCAGCCGCGAAACCTTTGAGGAGGCCGGGGAGGCGCTGATTGCCCTCTGCGGGGTGGCCGACCCGCCCCCCGACGCGCCGCCTTCCGTCCGTTTCGCCCTGCATGTGGCACGGCAGGGTCACCGTCTTTCCGGGAACCGCCGGGTGCCGCTCTGCGCCCTGCTGCGGGGCGATGGGTTGCAGAAACTCACACACGCCTCCGAAGCGGCAAGAAAGGGCTATCGGGCGGTCAAACTGAAAGTCGGCAGGAGAAAGGTGGGGGAGGACATCGCGTTGACGTTGGACCTGCGGAGCTTGCTGGGACCGGACGTGGCCCTGCGGCTCGACGCCAACCGGGCGTGGTCGTTGGAGGAGGCGGAGCACTTTCTACGGCGCATGACGGACGAAGAGGCGGCACCGGTGGTTTTCATTGAGGAACCCCTCAAGGACTGGACGCAACTGCCTGAATTGGCGGCGCGGACACGGGTTCCGCTGGCGTTGGACGAGACCCTTCAGGAGGTCTTCGGCGCGCGCACCGTTTCACGCGCGGACGCGGCGGCCGCTTTTCAGGCGGCGTCGTGCTGGGTGTGGAAGCCCACCCTCTGCGG
>JAKPUV010001168.1 GCA_029554925.1 Candidatus Hydrogenedentota bacterium
CCCACACGGTGGTCAGCCCCTCTTTGCCGTCATACCAGTCCACGGTGGCCCCGTCAATTTCCGTGGTGGCGGACTCCACCTCCGTTGCCTGGACCTTTTCCGGGCCGCGGTTGAACACGGCCAGCAGGGCGGCCACCAGCAGCAGCGCGGCGGTGGCAAGAGAGGCCAGGGTCCAGAACCGGAACCGGGCGGGGCGCGGGGCCTCCAGCTGTTCGCGGATGCCCTCCATGAAATGGGGGAACTGGGCGTCGCTGATTTCCGGGGTGTCCGCCGTGAAGGCGGCCGCGCCGTCATGGAGCGCCCGGAGGTCCGCGATGTAGGCGGCCTCCTCGGGGGACAGTGCGCCGGGCACGGCGTCCCGGTCGAACAGGTCCGCCAGCTCCAGCAGTCTATTTTCGGTGATCATGTCAAACCCTCCCGGGTGACCCCGGCGCTTCGCAGGAGTTCCTGCAGCTTGCGCCGGGCATGGAACAGCCGGCTCATCACGGTGCCCAGGTTGCACTCCATGGCCTCGGCCATCTCCTGGTACGACAGCCCCTCGTATTCCCGCAGGATAAACGCCGTGCGGTGCTTCTCCGGCAACTGGTCCAGGGCGCGGTGAATCGCCGCGCCCAGCTCCCGGAGCTCCACCGCGCGGTCGGGCTCCTGCGCGTCCGAGGGGGCGTCGGTTCCCCGCGCGTCGTCGAAGGCCACGGTGTCGAGCCTTCTGCGTTTCAGGAAGTCCTTGGAATGGTTGGCCGCAATCCGCAGGAGCCACGGCTTGAAGCCGCAGTCGCCCCGGAAGGAGCCGAGGGCCCGGTGGGCCTTGACGAAGGTCTCCTGGGCCAGGTCCCACGCCTCCTCGCGGTTCCGTGTGATGTGATAACACATCGCGTAAACCTCGTTCCTGTAACGCTTTACCAGATATTCAAATGCGGCGGCATCGCCCCGGGCGGCCCGCGCGACCATCACGGAATCGTCGGTTTCGCCGGTCTGCGGCGGATTCACGTTCGCTGACGGTTTGCTGGCCATACTCCCGGGCAAGTCCTTTGCCGTTCAACCTGACGAGGATATCCCCGCCTTTATTCAACGCACCCGGCTAGTTTTTTCTGAGCACAAGCACTTTGTTCAGTTCCGCGAGGGCGTCCCGGCAGGGGGATGCCGGAAACGTCAGCGCCAGCGTCCGGGCCAGTTCCGCATGGCCGGCCACCAGGGCGCCGACTTCCTCGGCAACCCCGGTTTCCGTCAGGCGCGCCCGGACCCAGGCAATGTCCTCCTCGGTTAGCGCGGCACCCGACAGGGCTTTCAGGCGGCCCCTTTCCTCCAGAGCAAGGGCTTCCCGCAGGCGGATCAGGGGCACCGTGGCCTTGCCCTCCGTGATGTCGCCGCAGGCGGGCTTGCCGGTTTCTCCGGGGGGCTGGGTGAGGTCCAACAGGTCGTCCATGAGCTGAAAAGCCACCCCAAAGGCCGTTCCGTAGCGGCGGAGGCGGTCGGCGGCGTCCACGTCCCCCGCCAGCAGCGCGGGGGCCTCGCAGGCGGCGGCGAAAAGGCTGGCGGTTTTGCCCTCGGCCAGGCGCAGGCAGTCCGCCTCGGTGGCCGCCTCCGCGGGCACGCCGAAGAAGGCCAGCTCGCATTCCGCCATGGCGCGGACCGTTCGGACGGCGCGGGTCACAATTTCGCAGGAGCCGTATTCCCCGAGGGTCTCCACGGCGCGGGCCACGAGGTAGTCCCCGCCCAGCACTGCCGCATGGTTGTCCCACAGGGCGTTCAGGGAGGCGTTGCCCCGGCGGAGAAAGGCGTGGTCCACCACGTCGTCGTGGGCCAGCGAGGCCATGTGGAGGAGCTCGTAGGCGGCGGCCATGCGGGTGAACCGGCCCGGGTCGTCCGCGCCGGTGGCCCCCGCCGCGATCAGCGTGAGCGCGGGACGCAGCAGTTTCCCCCCCGCGCCGGGCAGCTCCCCCTCCACCGAGAGCACGAGACGCAGGGCGTCCTTCCACACGCCGTTAACCACGTCGCGCACCCCTTCCAGGGGGGCCGCCACGGGGGCGTAGACCTGTTTTAGCAGCGCCTTTGTTTCCACGGGCGCATTGTATCACACGCCGCCGTCCGGGTCCCGCGGGACACTTGTGGCGGGAATAGCGGGTCCGGGGTGGGAATGTTCTCTTCCCAGGATGGGCGGAGGCCGCCCGGCTGTGCTATCCTATTCGCGGAGGTTTCAGCATGTCGTTGCTCAAAGTGGTCTATTATCCGGACCATCCCCTGACCAAGAAGGCCCAGCCGATCACGGATTTCGGCCCGGCGCTGCAGAAGTTTGCGGAGGACATGGTGGAGACCATGTTCGAGTTTGACGGCGTGGGGCTGGCGGCGCCGCAGGTGGGGGTGTCGAAACGCTTTATCGCGTATTGCGAGCCCGAAGGCGAGCCAAACTGCCTGGTGAACCCCGAAATCGTGGAGATGGAGGGCCGGGAGTTCGGCGAGGAGGGCTGTCTCAGCCTGCCGCAACTCTGGGCGAGCGTTCCCCGCGCCACGCGGGTGCGGGTAAAGGCGCAGGATCTGGACGGCAACCCGCTGGAACTGGAGGCGGAGGGCTTTCTGGCGCGGATTTTCCAGCATGAGTGCGACCATCTGGACGGGACCGTGTTTCCCGACCGGCTCGATGTGTTCACGCGGGAGGCGGTGCTGAAGGAGTGGGTGGACAAACGGGAGGCGGCCATCCAGGCGGTCAAGGCGGCGGAGCGTCCCGATGCTGATTAACTCCCCCGCGATGGACCGGCTGGTGGAGGCGTTCCGGCGGCTGCCCGGCGTGGGCAGGCGGACGGCGGAGCGCTACGCGATGCAGTTGATGGCCGCGCCCGCGGCGGTGGCCGGGGAGCTTTCCGAGGCGGTGGCGCGCGCGCGGGCGGCGGTGACGGAATGCTCGGTGTGCCGCAACCTGACAGAGCAGGACCCCTGCGTGGTGTGCGCGAGCGACCGGCGCGACCGGAGCGTCCTCTGCGTGGTGGAGCACCCCCCGGCGGCTTTGGCCATTGAGAAGGGCGGAGTGTACCGGGGGCTGTACCATGTCCTGCACGGGGTGCTGAATCCCCTGGACAACGTCGGCCCGGACGAGTTGAAGGTGGGGGCGCTGCTCCGGCGGCTGGAGGGGGGCGAAGTGCGCGAGGTGATCCTGGCGACCAACACCACGGCGGAGGGCGAGGCCACGGCGCTGTACCTGTCGCGGCAGATCGCCGCGATGGGGGTCCAAGTGTCGCGGATTGCCCACGGCGTGCCCGTGGGCGGCGGCGTGGAGTACGCCGACGACGCCACGCTCACCCGCGCCCTGGAGGGGCGGCGCCCGGTCTGAGGGGGCCTTTTCAGGGCTTGGCGGCCAGCTTCCGGAGGTGCGGCTCCAGGCCCTTGATCTGGAAGTCGGCGATGATGGCCTCCTTCTCCTCCACCCACTTCGGCTCGCCCGTGATTTCCAGACCGTACCGCGTCTTGGCCTCGCCGACGGCGAAGGCCCATCCCATTCCGAGGACAAAGGCCAGCCCCCCGCCGCTCTCGGCGGTGGCGTCGATGCGGAGCTGGCCCTTGGCGGTGTTCAGGTCCACCAGCGACAGGCCAATGCGCACGTCGTGCGTTCCCGGCAGAAAGGGCATGAACTGCGGGCTGCTCTTGGCGAAGATATCGTCCCAGTCGCCGCCGTTGGCGTTGACCAGGGCGGAGGCGAAGGAGAGCAGGTCGCCGTTGCGGTTGTCCAGAATGATCTCCAGATGATGGGTGCCCTCGGGCAGCAGGGGCTCGGTGGCCGTGGCCTGTTTCCAGTTTTCGGCGATGACGGCCTCCACGCTCTCGGGGACCGGGAGGGTGCAGCGGAGCTGCAGGTTGCCGCGCTCGGGCAGTTCGAGGCCCTCGGGGGCGAAGGTGACGCCGGGAACTTCCGGCAGGGGCTGCTGCTTGGCCATCTCGACCAGCATGGGGCCGCCGCGTTTCTCGTTGACAAAGACGGTGGCCTCGATCTTGCCCGTGGCCAGATTGGGGGTGGCCAGCAGGGCCGCCTCGTAGGGCAGGAACTCCGCGACCCACTTTTTCGGGTCCACAGTCACCGGCCCCGCCGGAATGCTCTCGGGGAACATCGGGAGAAGCGCGTTCACCATCGCCCCGGGGTTCAGAATGACGGAAAGCCGGTTTTTCGGGGTCACCAGCGTGGTGTGCGAGATTTCCGGGGCGGCGAAGAGTCCCGCCTTCTTGGCGGCGACGGTTGCGGCGGCGCCGGCGGCGATGGCCAGGAGGACGCACAGGATGACGACAATCAGGCAGCCTTTTTTCACGGGAATCTCTCCAGTTTCCGGGGGTCGCCCGGGGTGTGACCTGTAATGCTATCGGTTCGGGGGGGGCCGCCGCAACCCGGGGGTCATCCGCCCAGGGCGCGCCGCAGCTTCGGCTCGAAGCCCGTCAACTGCCAGACACCCCGGACAGAACTCCCGCTGCGCTCCACGCTCCCGGCCAGACCGAACCCGTTCGCCTCCTCCAGCCAGAAGGCCACCTCGTCCGCGGCGGTGCCGAGGGCCCCCGCCACGGCCTCCGCCCCGGCGGCGGAGGCGCATTCGGCCTCCACCCGGCATTCCAGCCGGTCATCGTCCGCGAGGTCGGCGGTGAACACCCCCTCCACCACCTCCGGCGCCAGGTCCAGCAGCGTCTGCCGCGTGCCGCCCGCGGCCCAGGGGGAGATCAGCTCGGAAAGCGCGCCCTGCAGCTCGACCAGGGCCCCGTTGCGGTTGTTTATGGCGATTTCGACGAAATGGTTCCCGGACACCGCCGGCGCGTCCACGGGGATGTATCCGGGGTAGCGCTTTTGCGCGAGTTCCTTCACAAAAGGCGGCACGGGGAGGGTGCCTTCGGACAGGAGGATGCCCCCCCCCTTCCGGGCCAGCCGGGAACCGGGAAACCGGACCGGCCGGAGGGTCTGGAAGAATCCGGCGTCCACCAGCCCCTCCAGCGACTCGCTGGTGGGGTTCTC
The DNA here is from genome assembly GCA_029554925.1 of Candidatus Hydrogenedentota bacterium. Classification (GTDB taxonomy): domain Bacteria; phylum Hydrogenedentota; class Hydrogenedentia; order Hydrogenedentales; family CAITNO01; genus JAAYBR01. Next base: position 4,979 of record JAKPUV010001168.1, read on the forward strand.
GCGGAAGAGCAGTGTCACGGCGTAGGCGTCCGAGGCCCGCTGGTCGAAGAGAAAGGCCATCTCCAGCGGCATTTTGTGGATCCAGTCGAAAGAGAAGGCGCGGGCCTGCATGGACGAGAGCTTCGGGATGCCGGGGACGAACCGGGTGGCGCTGTGCGCAAGACTGGAGACATAGGCCTGCACCCTCGGCGGGTTCACCACCGCGATCACCGGCGTGTCCGCCTGGAGGAACTCCCGGTGGGCCACCGCCGCGCCGGGGCCGCGCAGGAAGAGCCACCATCCGGCAACCAGCGCCGCCAGCACGGCAGGCAGGACAAACAGCAGGCTGCGGCGCTCCTTTGCCAGACGGTCGCGCAGTTTCTCCCCCCATGAACCGCCCTTGCGCTTCTTTTTCACCGGCGGACCCCTTTCATGGCCGCGCACCGCGCGCGGGCTGGGGAGCATTCAAGCCCTTTTGGGCGGGGGATGTCAAATCGGCGGGGGAAGGTGGGGGTTGTGGACGTGGTGGACGGAGTGGACAAGGTGGACGGAAGCAGACCGTGTGCCGCCGGGACGGCGACTG
>JAKPUV010001186.1 GCA_029554925.1 Candidatus Hydrogenedentota bacterium
CGCAACCGGGGCGGGGAGAACCTTTCGCTGGCCGGATGGACCCTTGAGGCCAAGGAACTGGAGACCGTGTCCGGCCCCGAGGGCGACACGGGCATCCCCCTGAGCTGGGGCGAGACGGGCACCCTGTCCTGGACCCTGCGCGCGGACGCGCCGGGGGACCGGTCCCTCATCCTTCGCGATGCAGCGGGCCGCGCGTTCGCGGAGGCCGTTCTGCCCCTGCTGCCGCCGGTAAGCGCGCCCAAGACGGACTATGTCCCGCAGCCGGCGCCGGTGAAGACCTCCCTGGACGTCTGCATGTACTACTTCCCCGGATGGGAGAACGACGCGAAGTGGGACTGCATCCGGAACATCGCGCCGGTGCGCAAGCCCCTGCTCGGCTACTACGACGAGGCAAACCCCGAGATCGTGGACTGGCAGATCAAATGGGCCGTGGAAAACGGGATCACCTGTTTCCTCGTGGACTGGTACTGGACGGCGGGGAACCAGCACCTCACCCACTGGTTCGAGGCGTACCGGAAATGCCGGTACCGCGACCAGCTTGAGGTCGCCATCATGTGGGCCAACCACAACCCGCCGAACACCCACTCCCGCGAAGACTGGCGCGCCGTCACCCACGAATGGATCGAGAAGTACTTCACCCTGCCGGCCTACTACCGGATCAACGGGAAGCCGGCGGTGTTCCTGTGGGACCCCTCGGGCCTGCGGCGCGACCTCGGCGGTTCGGAGGAGGTGAAGGCGGCCCTGGCGGACTCGCAGCAGATGGCAAAGGACGCGGGACACGCGGGCATTGAGTTTGTCGCCATGCACGGCCACGACGCGGGGTCCGACGCCGCCGTCCTCCTCGCGGAGGGCTATGCCGGGGCGACGAACTACCACGAGTGGGGCCGCGCTGTGGAAATGGCCCCCGCCCCCGCCCTCGCCCGCTTCGACGACGTCGCCGCCACGGCCCCCGAAGCGTGGAAACGCCGCGCGGAGACCTGCGGCCCCCTGACCTATTACCCCGTGGTGGACACGGGCTGGGACTCGCGCCCCTGGCACGGCGACAAGTCCATCGTCCTCGGAGGCCGGAACACGGCGGCGTTCAGCAGCCTGCTGGAAGACGCCAAAGCCTTCTGCGCGGAGCGCAGGCTCCCCTTCGTGGTGCTCGGCCCGGCCAACGAATGGGGAGAGGGAAGCTACATCGAGCCCAACACGGAGTACGGATTCTCCATGTATGAGGCCATCCGGTCGGTCTTCGCGGAGGGGGATCCGACCTCCTGGCCGGTGAACCTCGGCCCCGCCGACCTCGGCCTCGGCCCCTACGACTTCCCCGCCCAGCCGTCCACCCTCGACTGGGATTTTGCCAACGGGGCGGGCGCATGGGCCCCCTACATGGGCATGACCTCCCCCGAGTTCCGCGACGGCGCGATGGTGTTCCGCACCGTCACCGCCGACCCCGCGCTGCGCGCGGTGACCAAGGGGCTGCGGGCCTCCATCCACCGGCGGATGCGGCTGACCCTCTCCGTGGCCGCCCCCGGCGTGGAGACGGTCCACGGCCAGCTCTTCTGGTCGCCCTGGGGCATGGCCTCCGGCGAAACCACCGCCCTCTCCTTTTCCCTGCCCGCCGACGGCGCGCCCCACGAGGTGCTCATTGATCTGGAAAAGCACCCCCGGTGGCGCGGCCCCGTGTCCAGCCTCCGTCTGGACCCCTGCAACGTGAAAGACGCCGAGGTGCGGCTCTACAAGGTCCTCTTCGAGGAGGGGGCCGCCGCCAGCTGATCCGCCCGCGCACGCCACCAGGCCCGGTCGGGTTTGGCCGACGGGGCGGGCGCGTCCGCGGGCCAGGGAAACACCGCCCGGGGCAGACAATGCCTCGGCAGGGCGGCGGCCAGTGCGGCACGCAGGGCGGAAATCTCGGGAAGGGACCCGTCCCGGGTGCGGAGAAACGCGGCGGGCACCCGGCCAAATTCGGCATGCGGCACAGGCACCACCACGGCTTCTTCCACGCCGTCCAGCCGGAGCAGGGCTTCCTCCACCTCCTCCGGGGCCACATTCTCCCCCCCGCTGATGAACACCGTGTCCGCCCGCCCCAGCACGGACAGGCGGTCCCCGTCCAGAATCCCCAAGTCCTCGGTGAGGAAGAATCCGTCGGCATCCCGCGCGGGGTCCAGCCAGCACTCCCGATAGTAGCCCAGGAACAGACGCTCCCCGCCCACGGCGATGCGGCCTTCCCCCACGCGCACCGTGCCCGGCTCGATGACCTCGGCGGCAGACGCCGCCTCGTCCGCCGATGCGTCCGGCCGCGAGACGGCGATCATGGCGAAGGTCTCCGTCATTCCGTAGCTGTTGCGAACCGGGTAGCCGCCCCGCAGGGCGTCGGCAATGAGGGACGCGGAAGACGGCCCCCCGCCCAGCAGCGCGCAGCGAAGGGACGCGGGCGGTTCAACGCCCTGCTTCAGCAGGCGGCCAACCTGTGTTGCCACGAGGGAAACATGGGTGGGCTGTGTGCTCCGCAGGGCTTCGGCCAGGGGTGCCCCCGCCGGGGGAAGCACGCACACCGCGCCTGCCTCGGCGCAGCGCAGCACCACGGACAGTCCCGAAACATGGTGGAGGGGCAGACTCAGAAGCCAACGGTCCCCCGCGCGGAGGTCCAGCGCTGCGGCGGTGACGCGGGAGGCATGCCGCATGCCCGGGATGCCGTGGCAGACGGCCTTGGGCGTGCCGCTGCTGCCGGAGGTGAACACCACCAGCGCGGTCTCGGGTGTGTGAAAGGGGCCGGATCCGGGCAGGGAGACCCCGGCGCGGTGGGTGCATCCCGCCTGGGCCGCGCGGGCCGCCGTGTAGTCCTCCGGAGCGGCGGGATCCACCATGCACACGCCTGCGCCGCGTTCCCAGCAGGCGGCCCAGAGGAGCAGCGTTTCCACGGTGCGCGCGGCGGGCAGGCACACGCAGGTGCCCACGCCAATCCCCTGACTGGAAAGCCCCCCGCACCGTTCAGAAGCCCGGCGGTTAAATGCCGCAAAGGACAGCGTCTCCGTTGGCGTCTCCACGAAGGGGGCGTCACCAAAGCGGTGGGCCGCCCCGGCAAAGGGGCTTTGCCAGGGCGTGGAGTCAGGGGTGCTCATAGACCAATTCCAGTTTTGAACGGTCCACCTCCCCGGCGGCGGCCAGCACCTCCCCCACCTCCGCCTCCGGCGCGTCCAGCGGCAGCCGCCGCGCCAGCACGTCCTCCGCCAGCG
>JAKPUV010001209.1 GCA_029554925.1 Candidatus Hydrogenedentota bacterium
CCGTGTCCGGCGAGCCCATCTGGAAACTCCCCGCAGGGATTTGCACCAGCTCCATCGGCACATTCCCCGGAAGGAGAATCGTCACCGTATCCGGATTTTCCAGCCGGATATAGTCGCTGAAAACGGCGGAATAATTGCCCGCCCCGTCCAGGTACTGCACCCGGACAGTCCGGTGGCCGTCCGGCCCCGCCGGCAGGGTATGCGCCCGCGTGGCGGTGGGGGGCATCCACGGCGTCCAGGTGGCCCCGTTGTCGCTGAAACGCATCCGCGAGACGCCCGCGCCTGTGCCGTCCGACCAGGTCAGCCTCAGGGTTACCGCGCGCGTGGGCGTGACCGAAGCGCCGCCGTTGATGACGATCGTTCCGGTCGGAAGCGTTGTGTCGAGACGGATGTAATCCGCATACACGGCCGACCGGTTGTTGGCCCGGTCAAGATACTGCACACGCACCGTCCGGTGGCCGTCCGGACCGGCTGGCAGCGTGTACGCGCGCGAGGCCACGGGGGCCTCCCAGGGGGACCACGTGGACCCGTCGTTGCTGAAGCGCATCCGCGAGACGCCTGTCCCGTCCCCGTCCGACCAGGTCAGGGCCAGCGTGACATTCGGCGTGTTCGTCGCGCTTCGGTTGCCGTTGATGACAATGGTCCCCGTCGGCGGGGTAGTGTCCTCCGCCATGGACCATCCCTGAGGGAAAACCAGCAACGGAACCGCCAGAAAAACAACCGCATTTAGGGAAACCCAGCCGACCTTCATCTTTGCATCTCCTCTTGCGTGAAATTGCCGCACCAACCGAGACCAAGCAGAAGCCTTACGCTGTAATACTACGGTATTCGGCTCCCGGCGTCAAGTCCCGGCTTGGGTGCTTACATGGATGGACAGGATGGACAAGATAAGAAGAAAATCCTGTCCATCCTGTTTATCCATGTCAATTCCTCCCGACGGCGATGTGTACATGAGCAAAGACAAGGCCGCCGGGACGGCGGCGGTACGCAACAGCCCCCGCTTGCCCGCCCCCGCACCGCCAGCGTCCCGCTGGCCTTGTCTTCCGCCACGCCGCAGCGCAGGCGTCACGCCGGTCACCCACACCCCCGTCACCCCCGCGAAAGCGGGGGCCCATGCCTTAGCGCGTGGCGTCACCCGCCGATCCAGGATGGATTCCCGCCTGCGCGGGAATGACGGAAAGGCCGGGACGGTGGCGGTACGGAACAGCCCCCGCATGTCCGCAGCGTCAGAGGCGCACGAGGAGGCCGCGCTGGTCGAGGGTGCGGGCGACGGCGTAGGTGACGGCGACCATGGCGGCGTAGGCGGTCATGGCGGTGGCGGCGGAGGGGTCGCCGAAGGTGTGGGTGACGAGGCGGCTGAGGCCGACGCAGGCGCCGAGGACGGCGTAGGTGACGAGGGGGTTGCGCCCGAGGGGCGAGAGGAGCGGCGCGCGTCCCCCGCGGTAGTCGCAGAACCAGTAGAAGAGGTCGTAGGTGAGGAAGGCGACGCCGCCGGTGAAG
>JAKPUV010001220.1 GCA_029554925.1 Candidatus Hydrogenedentota bacterium
CGCAAGAATTTCCCGGCGGGAGGGGGATAATGGGAAGAATTCCTGCTTGCGGCACCGCGCCTTTGCGTTGAAGAATCTTCAGCGCAACGGCGCGGAGACGCCAAGAGGCAAAGGGAAGGCCACCGGTCCCACCATTTCCCCGACAGCGGGGGCGCTTGGGCCGGCGGATTGGCATGGGGCTTGCCAGTGACATTTCATCCAGGCCGTTGTGAAGGCCGACGGATGAAAGGAGTTGGCACCATGAACGAGAACGTGGAAAAGAGCACTGGATGGCTGCGGAAATCCTGGATCAGCCCCCTGCTGACGGGCTGTTTTGTCGCCACGGCGGGCACGGGGGTTGTCATGCTGTTCCATGTCGGGGAACTGATGCCGCTGGTCAAGCCGGTGCATGAGGTCATCAGCATCCTCTTCCTGGTCGCCGGACTTCTGCATGTGCTGGTGAACTGGCGGCTGCTGCTGCGGTATTTCCAGGAGCGGCGCGAGGCGTGGGTGGCCCTGGGGATCACCTGCGCGCTGGCCGCCGCCCTGGCCGCGCTGGGCGCGCTGCACGGCGGCCACGGGCCGCACGGTCCCGGGGGGCCGGGAGGTCCGCCCACCCAGCACCAGGCGGCTCCCGCCGCAGAGTAGGCCGGAAGGCGTATGCTCTTCCCCGGCGGACGCCGTGCGCGTTCCGCCGCAACCGACAGGAGAGAAGGAGATGTCCGAGAGGAAACGCCCGTGGTGGCAGTATCTGCTGGCCGTGGTGGGCGCGGGGTACCTTGTGGCCGGGGCGGCGTGGGGCGTGTACGCCCTGGCGAAGCGTCCGGCGGGGCCGCGGGGGCCGTCGGAGATCGCCGCGCACCCGGAGCGCGCGGGGGAGATTCTGGCGCGCGAGCGCGCGGAGGAGATGAAGCAGCGTCTCGGCCTGAGCGACGAGCAGACGGCAAAGGTCGCGGAGGCCCTGAAGGCCGGTGCGGAGGCCCCCCCGGGGCCGGAGTCCATGCGCGCCGTGATGGAGAAGGTGCGGGAGGTGCTCACGCCCGAACAGCGCGAGAAGATGGGCGACGGGCCCGGCGCCCTCGGCCCGCCCCCGGGCATGCGGGGCGGCCCCGGCGGCGGCGCGGGCCGGCGCGTCACCCCGGAGCGGATGGAGGCGCTGAAGAAGCACATGACGCCCGAGCAGCAGCAGAAGTTTGACGCGGGGATGAAGCGGATGCAGGAGCGCAGGGGACGTTTTGGCGGTGGCCCCGGCGGCGGCCGGGGGCCCGGCGGGATGCCGCCCGGCCCGCCGCCCGGCGGCATGCCCCCCGGCGGCGGTCCTCCGCCCGGTGAGGGCCCGCCCCCGCCGCCCATGCCCTGACCGGAACGCCATGACCTTTTCCAAGGAGACCCTGAGATGAAATCCCGTGGATTCACGCTGATCGAGCTGCTGGTTGTCATCGCCATCATCGGCATTCTGGCGTCCATCCTGCTGCCCGCGCTGGCGCGGGCGCGCGAGGCGGCCCGCCGCGCGTCCTGCCAGAACAACCTCAAACAGATGGGCCTGGTTTTCGCCATGTACACCAACGAGGCGCCCGGGGGCGCGTTTCCCCCGCTCCAGCTGGAGCCCGGCTGCGGGCACCGGCCCTGCTTCGCGTGGGCCGCGCGCATGAGCGCCGTCTACCCTGAATACCTGACCGACCCCGCGATCCTCTTCTGCCCCTCCGACGCCGAGGACCGGCTGGAGGACCACGTCACCGCCGATGGAACGCTCACGCTCATTAACAAGGTGCCCGGCGGGCGGCAGGAGGGCGTGGAGGCCGCCGACGCCAGCTACACCTATGTCCCCTGGGTGCTTGACCGCGTGGCGGACACGGACCCCCTCGACCTCGACATGCACCTGATGACGCACCTGCTGGAGGCCGCCGAGGTGATCGGCATCTCCGACGAGGAGGTGGTGAACCTCTCCGAGGCGCCCCAGCAGATCATCGAGACCATGCGCGGCCTGTTCTTCTCCACCATGCCCCTGCGCGACGACCCCGAGGGCTTCCTGAAGGAGGTGGACGCCGACCGGTCCGTGTCCCCCGGCAGCGGCAACGGCGGCGGCGACACGGTGCGCCGCCTGCGCCAGGGGATCGAGCGATTCCTCATCACGGAAATCAACGACCCCCACGCCTCCGCGGGCGCGGCCAGCGAGGTCTTCGTGCTCTACGACAACATCGGCGTGGCGGCGGCGCAGTTCAACCACGTTCCCGGCGGGTGCAACGTCCTCTACATGGACGGCCACGCTGAATACGTCCGCTATCCCGGAAAGCCCCCCGTGAACGCCAAGATGTCCGCCGTCATGCGCATCTTCGACCTGCCCCACCCTTGAAGCGCGCCGACGGAGCCTTCTTGGGGCGGGGTGGAGGGTCTACGTAAGCCCCTCGCGGCGCGTGGTGGAGCCTGGGCGGGTCCGGCGGGAGTATTCGTCGTAGGTCTCCGCGAACTCCTCCTCCGCATCCAGGAAGGCGGCCACCACCGCGGGGTCGAAT
>JAKPUV010001234.1 GCA_029554925.1 Candidatus Hydrogenedentota bacterium
CTTCCCGGTCAGATCCTCAACGGGGACCTCCATTCCTATCTCGGCCAGATAGCCCTTGGCGACAACCAAGTCGTGTCCCGTGTCTTTGGCGACGGCCGCAATGGCCTTCACCACGCGCTCGCTGGCCTGGCTGATCAGCAGCCAGTACTTCGCCGTTCCGGGCTCTATCTTGTTCTTCTTTATGGACTTGAACTCGTCCGTCTCCATCACCGCCGCCTTGTAGTCCACTTCGGCGGGCTTGGAAAACTGCGCGGGCGAGCCCCAGAAGACCTTCTGCTCATCCACCTTTTCCGGGGGGATCGTGTAGGATTCTGCCACAACCGCCGACGCAAGCGCAATGACCGCCAGAAAGACGGACTTTGACACACCGGGGGAAGGGAGAACGCGTATGGAACCGCCCGTCATTGGACGCCGCACCCGCCGGCGCCCAACCGGATGATGTTGCGGGGGTCGTGCATGACTATGCCGTTCCTTTTGCGCCGTCCCGGGCGCATGCCGCGTGGGTTCGCCTGTCCTCCCGTGGGGGAGCGCCGCAAGCCGCCGGTGTTTCCGTTGAAAAGGCAGCGGCAACGGTCTCTTTCCAGAAGCCAAAAACAACCTTCATGTCCCTGTTATACCGTTCCGACGCCAAAAAGTTCCAGTCAGGTTTCACTCTCCGCGATGATTTTTGTCACCAGATATGGGCGGTGCGTCGCCCCACCCCACAGAATATTGAGGGGGGACGCCCCCGTCTTGGGGAGGTGCGCCGGTCTGAGAAGAATGTCCGTCGTCACCCTTGACCGGCTCGGGCGGCGTTATTGGAACATTGACCGCGCGTGAAGGGGGCCTATACAATGCCCCGCAGAGAACCCAGGCGGCGCGCACGCCGTGATTGCAAGGAGTCCTGTGCCATGTACCGGTGCCCCCGTTCGCTCACAGCCGCGGCGTTGCTGTTTTGTTGCGCGTTTTTTCCGGGGGCCGGCTGGAGCCAGGAGGGGGCGGACTTCGAGGAATTGTGGGTGACGGACCGTTCCGCCCCCCCTCTGGAGGGCCTGCGCATTCGGGCGGAGCTGCCCGACCGCATTCCTGTTTCAGACCCCGTGACCCTCGTTTACACCGTTGTCTCCGAGTATTCCGAGAAGAAGGCCCGCATGGTCTTCCGCGTGACGGGCGCCGACGGCGCGGCCGTCTGCGCGATGGACAGCGGGGAGCGGCGGCTGCTGCCAGGTGAAAACCTTTTCGTGTTTGAGTGGGAAGGCGTTTCCGCCCTCCCCGCGGGCACTTATGAGACGGCGGCCGAACTGTTTCTGGCGGACAAGGCCCCCGCGGCAACGTTTTCGGCCCGTCTTGAGCGGGTAAGCGCTCAGTGGATGGCGGAACAGGCCCGTCAGGCGGGCGCCGCACTGGCGGAGGCGGCTCCGCAGGCGCTCCGCGACGCCTCGCCGCATGTGCGGGCGCGCGCTGCCGTGCTGGAGGACTCCGTGGCGCGTCTGGGCGACCTTCTGGCGGCCGGGGACTGGGCGGGGGCCTTCCACCAGACCGCGCATGTCCGGGAATCCCTGGATTCCCTGCGCTCGTTCACCGCGCTCGGGGGGCTGGTGCCGGAACTGCAAGAGGCGGTTCCCGGGGGAAAGGTGGCGCTCACGGCCTCGGGCGTCACGGACGGCGCAGGGGCACCCGTCTGCCTGCTGGGACAGCATCTTGGGAAGATGCCGCAGGACTCCTGGAAGACACTCCTGGAGCGCATGCCCCTTTACGGGATGAACTTTGCCGTTATTCCCTTGTCGGCGATGGCCGGCGTGGCGGCCGCGCCCTTTGACGCGGAGGCCGTCCGGCGGGAGGCGCTTCCCCTGCTGGACGCGGCGGCGAGCGGCGGCATCGGCGTCGTGGTGCAGCTTTCCCAGGACGCGCTGGCGGACGCGGTGCGCGAGCATGCCCCGGGGGTGCGGGACGCGGGCTTCGCCAATCTGGCGAACCCGTCCCTGCTGGCGGCCTTCAAGGAGCACCTCGCCGCCGCGGCGAAGGCGGTCCACGGCCATCCCGCGCTGCTGGGCCTGAGCATTGCGGACGCCCCGCAGTTCACCTTCGACGGGGAGGAGGTGCGGCTGGCGTTTGTGGAGAGTGTCCGGACGGCGAATCCGGACCGCCAGGAACTGAACCGCGCCTGGCGCGCCCATCTGGCGGACTACGGGGAGATCACCATCTGGGGCGACCATCCGGAGCACGCCTATCAGAACCGGCGGGCCTACCAGTTTGACTGGCAAAGTTTCCACCGGGGCCTCATCCACGGCCTCGTGCGCGACCTGCGCGACACGGCGGCCGCCGCGGCCCCGGGGGTTCCGCTGATGCTCACCCTTCCGGCGGACGCCTTCCAAAAGGCGGAAACGCGCCACAGTCCCGACCGGGAGGAGGTGGCGGGGCTGTTTGACGCGCTGGCGTGCGCGCAGGGCATCGCCTCGGGCGACGGCGTCTACGCCTGGAACTACCCCAAGCCCGCCGTGAGCCACGCGTTGCTGGCCTCGTTCGCGCCGGAAAAGCCCCTGCTCGACCTCTCCCTCACCCTTGACACCCTTCCCGCGGGCTCGCCGTCCGAAAGGGAGGCGGTGGTGCGCAGCCTGCTGTGGACGAGCCTGGTGTCGGGCGCTTCGGGTCTGGCGCTCACGATCGCCCCCGAGCTGCGGGACGCGCCGGGGGTGCTGGAGGCCTTTTCGCGCACGGCCCTGGAGGCCCGGCGGCTGGCACCGCTGGTTCGGGCCCTCCAGCGCACCCCCGCGGAAACCCACATCCTGTACAGCAGCTCCTCCAAAATTTTCGACGACGGGGACCCCCATCTCGCCTCGGCCCAGTTCGCCTACGAGGGCTGCTCGTTTTCGGGGCACGCCGTCCGTTTTGTGACGGAGCGGCAGCTGGCCGAAAACACCTTCGGCAGCATGCGGGCGCTGGTCATGCCGGAGACCCCGGCCATCACGGACTCCGCGTTCAAGGCCCTCGCGGACTTTGTGGAGAAGGACGGCACCGTGCTGCGGGTGGGCACGCCGATCCCCTACAACGAGCGCGGCCATTCGCGCACCAATGTCATCCGCAACACGGAAAACACCGTGCTTGTGCGCGGCATGAACATGCCCACCGAGTACCTGCACGCCATGGACGCGGCGGTGCAGCAGGGGTCGCTCCCCGCCATCCCCCGGCCCATCAACACGCACGGATACCCGCTGGAGGGGGTGCTCACCCGCCATGTCGTCCACGACGGGGCGCACTACCTTTTCTGCGTCAACCTGCGGAAGGATCCGGTGCGCTGCCATCTGGAGGGGGACCTTCTCCGGGGCCGCGATCTTCTGCTGGGGCGGGATGTGCAGTTCCCCCGCACGCTCGCCCCCTGCGACCCCATGCTGATCCGGCTGGAACGACCGGAAAGCCTGGTGACCGCCACCCCCTGAGGGCGCGGGCTCCCTTGACGCCGCAGGTGGACGGGGGAATCCCTGTGCGCAGGGGAGACATTCACAATTCGCACTATTCTCCATAACTGCGGCGGCGCTCAGGCGGTCCCGTTCCCGACGTGTTAAGTTTTCTTGTGCCGGGGGGCGAAAAAAATCGCAGAAGATTATTGACACGGAGACCCAAAACTGGCATCATGCTAGGCATGGGATAATCTTGTTTCGGTCAACCGCACTCGGCAGCCCTGAATGCGCACGGCGCCGCGTGGGGACATAAGGAGCGTTCCTGATGCACCGTTCATGGTCGCTTGCCACTCCGATGTTGATGGGGGTCGCCGTTCTGCTGCTGGCGGGATGCTGGCCGGGGGATGTGGGGGTCACCCTGGTGTCCTCCCCCGAGGTGCTGGATTTCGGCGCGCAGAAGACGGCGCTGACGCTCCGGGTCGACCGGAACTTCAGCACCACGGCGGCAAGCCAGCCCCTGGTGGTCACCACCAATTCCGACTGGGTTCAGGTGGGCGCGTGCACTGAGCCCAACGACGGGTGCTTTGTGAAGAGCGGCCTCTTCACCACGGTGCGGATTCCCGTGACCATCAACCGGGACAACCTGCTCCTGGGGACCAACCAGGCCAAAATCTACCTGAACGCCGGCCCCTCCTCCCAGAAGGTGGTGGATGTGCTCGCCGAGGACCTGCTGCAGACCAACTTCACGGTGGACCAGCAGGTGGTGGGCATCGGCCGTCCCGTGCTGTTCCGCGACACCAGCGTGAGCTCCGAGTCGCTGGGCCCGATCACCGCGTGGTTCTGGGAGTTCGGGGACGGCACCCTGAGCACCGAGCAGAACCCGGCGCACCTGTACATGCGGGCCGGCACCTTTGACGTGAGCCTGACGGTCACGGCGGACCGGACCAAGGAGAAGCTCACGCGGCGGGGCTGCGTGCGGGTCAGCGCGGAGGGAATCACCGTTGATTTCTCGGCGTCGGCGACCAACGTGCTGGCCGGCCAAAGCGTGGCCTTCACCGACCTTTCCACGTCGGAAAACACGCCGATCACCGGATGGCGGTGGTCTTTCGGGGACGGCGGGGAGAGCACGGACCGCAACCCCTCGCACGTGTACGCGGCGAGCGGCATTTACAGCGTCTCCCTTACCGTGAGCACCGCCTTCGGGGAGGCGTCCACAACCAAGTCCGACTACATCATCGTGCGCCAGAAGGTCGCTCCGACGGCGAACTTCTCGGTGTCCACGCTCACGCCCTACATCAACGACGTGCTCCGGTTCACAGACACCTCGGACCCCGGCTCCTCCGCCATCACCGCCTGGGCCTGGGACCTGGGCGACGGCACCACGAGCGCCCTGCAGAATCCGCAGCACACCTACGCCACGGCGGGGGTGTACAGCGTGACCCTGACCGTGACGACGGCGGACGGAACCAGCACGGTGACCAAGGATGTCGAGGTCACGTACAAGCCGCCGCGCGCCGAGTTCACCGTGAGCAGCACCACCCCGTCCACGGAGGACCTGGTCACCTTCACCGACCTGTCGGAGCCGGGCTCCGCCGCGATCGTGGCGTGGGCGTGGGACTTTGGCGACGGCACGGCGAGCGTGGACCAGTCCCCCGCGCACCGGTATGTGAACGCGGGCACGTTCACCGTGAAGCTGAAAGTGAGCACCGCTGACCCCTACAACAACACGGACGAGGAGGTGAAGGAGGCGTACATCACCGTGGTCCGTCCGCCGCGGCCGGATTTCACCTGGACTCCGGTGCGGGTGTTCACCGGGACGGTGATCCGCTTCTCCGCCGCCCCGACCGAGGTCGGCAGCGAGCCCATCACACGGTATGACTGGGACTTCGACGGCGACCCGGAGACGACGAACGACCGGGCCTCCGGCGTGACCGCGACCAACACCTTCACGACCCCGGGCCTGTACCCGGTGACCCTCACGGTGAGCACCGCCACGCGGAGCGTCCCCATCTCGAAGAACATCCGGGTGGACAAGGCCCCCAGCGCGAACTTCACGGCGACGCCTTCCCGGGGCA
>JAKPUV010001326.1 GCA_029554925.1 Candidatus Hydrogenedentota bacterium
CTTGAAGGCGAGATCGCCGCCGAACTATCACTCCCTTTCCGGAACGAACGACACCTTTGCGCCCGCACCTAGGCCCAGGAGGTGCGCGGCGCTGCCGTCGCGCAGGGCGACCTCCAGGCGGCCCGTGCTGCCGGTGACGGCAACCAGCCCGCCGGGGTCGGCATCGCCGTAGGTGCGGCGGACGGGGATGCGGACGGGGTCGCCGGGAAGCTCCACGACCACGGTCCCCCGAACCTGCTCCCCGCCGGGGAGGTTCGTGACGGCGTTGCCGAATCGGTCCACATGCAGGACCTCGCCGGACATTCTTCCGGATGCATCCTTCGCGGGTTCGGGGAGGTAGAGCCGCAGGGGGCGCTCCTCCGCAGGCGGGCCGAGGCTTTCCAGGGGGTTGCCCAGGGCGAGCCACGCGGCGGCGGGGGCGAACACGTCGCGCCCGTGGAAGGTGGCCCCGCGGCGCTCCGTGAACAGCGGACACCGCTCAATGACATGCACCGCCTCCGGCGGCGTCCGCCGGAAGAACAGCGAGCACAGGCCGTTGTCGGGGAAAACCAGCGTGTGCCCGCCCGCGCGGGCGGCCAGGGGGCGGCGCGCCGTGCCCACGCCGGGGTCCACCACGGCGACATGCACCGCGCCCGCCGGAAACTCCGGCAGGGCCGCGTCGAGGAACAGGGCGGCCTCCACGAGGTTCTGCGGGGCGATCTCGTGGGTCAGGTCCACCACCGCCACACCGGGGCAGCCCCGGAGCAGCACGCCCCTCATCGCGGCGACATAGGGGTCGCGCGTGCCGAAATCCGTCGTGAGGGTGACCAGCGCGGGAGCCATGCCTCCCCCCTACTCCGCCATGCCCGACTTGACCGCCTCCACGGGCCGCCCGATCCGCTCGTCCAGATGCACCTGCGGCAGCGACGACGTCTCCGAGACGATCTCGCGGGTGCCGTCGGGCAGCAGGAGGAACGTGTCCTCGGACTTGACGCCGGCGCCGGAGGGGTTCCAGGCGAAGGCCGACCCGAAGGGGAGGTCGATGCCGAAATGCTTCTTGAGTTTCGCGGGCCAGAACGTGTCCAGCACGGGGAAGGGACAGTCTGGCACGGCCTTGCAGGTGCGGCCCGCGTAGCCCGTCGCGCCGCCCTGGTGGTGGTTGTGCCACTCGTTCTCGGGGAAGCCCATGCGGACATAGGCGTCGCGCAGCACGTCGAACACCTCGCCGAGCGTGCGGCCCGGCACGGTGGCCTCCTGCACGAGCGCGTCCACGGCGCAGATGCGGTCATAGGCGTCCGTGATCCCCGGGGGGAGGTCGCCGACGCGTTTGAAGCGGGTCAGGGAGACCACCAGCCCCTCGCGGAGGAAGCAGCCGACGACCATGACATAGCCGCGCACGCGGACCTCGTCGAGCCCCGTGCCGACGAGGGGGCCGACGGTGGGCAGCGGGTGGCGGTATTTGGCGATGCGGCCGTCCGCGGCGACCAGCGCCACGGGCACCTGGCACCGGCGCGCGGCGCCCTCATGCATGAGGACGGCGGCGATGTCCGCCTCGGCCATCCCCTCCTCAATGGCGTCGAGGGTGGCCGTCATGGCCTCCGCCGCCAGCGTGCCGAGCACGCGGTACTTGCCCAGCTCCTCCTCCGTGAGCAGGGCGCGCAGCACGGCCAGATCGCCGTGCACGTTGGGGCCGAGGGAGCCGTCGTCCGACACGTTCTTTCCCGGAAAGCGCGCGGCCACGGCCTGCGAAGGGGTCGAGGTGAACCAGACATAGTCCACCGACCCGCAGCCCAGGACGCCCAGCTCCTCGTCGAGGATGCGCGGCTTCTCGATGGTGTCGCCCACGAAGCAGGCCGTGCCCTCGCGGGGCACATAGAGGGCGTTCGAGCCCAGATCGGCGTGGGTCCAGATGAAATTGCGGCGGCCGCCGGTGGCCATGGCGAAGTTGTCGGGGCGCGACAGCAGGACGCCGTCGAGCCCATTCTCCCGCAGCCAGGTCTGCACGAGGGCCTGCCGGACGCCGAAA
>JAKPUV010001329.1 GCA_029554925.1 Candidatus Hydrogenedentota bacterium
ACCCCCCAGGAGGGCTTCGCCCCCCTGGACCCCCCTGGAAAGGTCAGCCCTTCGGGCTGGATTCCCCGGAGGCGGGGGGGGTCCCCCCGCACCCCCCCTGAAAGGCAGGCTTAAGATGGGTTGCGAGTAGGACTGGTGAACCGTAGTCAACCCTGCGGCCCCGTGGGCGCTTGTGCTACCATGTGGCCGCGCAGCAACGCCGCCCCCTCGATGGGGGGCGCATAGGAGCCCCAGACATGGCCATTTTCATCCCCGGAGTTGCCGTCAGCCAGGCCAGCGGCCGCGTGGGCGGCACCATCTTCTCCCGCAACCGCGGGGGCGCCTACATGCGTAACGGGTCCATCCCGACCACCGTCACGACCCTTTTCGCGCAGTCCATCAAAGCCGTCCTCGCCGCCCAGTCCCAGGCGTGGGCCGGACTCTCCGACGCCCTGAAAGAGCAGTGGGTGGAGTGGGCCGCCCAGAATCCGGTCATCAACCGCCTGGGCCAGTCGCGCACCCTGTCCGGCCATCAGGCTTTCGTCCAGATCAACGCCCGCCTGGTCTCTGGCGGCTTTGCCGCCCTGGACTCGCCGCCCATCGGCGCGGCCCCGGCGACCATCGTTCCGGGCGTCATCACCGCCAAAGCCGGCCCCTCCGTGGCCACCGTCGCCTACACGCCGACCCCGGCCCCGGCTGACGTCGCCGTCCAGTGCTTCGCCTACCTGGCGAACTCCCCCGGCGTGCGCTACGTGAAGAACCGCCTCGCGCTCGTGACGACCAGCGCCGCGGCCGCCGCGTCGCCGCTGGACATCGCCACCGACGTGGAGACCCGTTTCGGCACCCTTCAGGCCGGCCAGACGCTGCACATCGCGCTGCGCGCCCTGGACTCGACCTCCGGCCTGGTGTCCGGTGTGTTCTACGCCTCGGCTGCCGTCGTCTAGCCCCTCGCCCCTTCTCTCCTGACGTGGGTTCACATACGGGGGGGGGCGCCCCGGCGCCCCCCCCGCCCAGGAGTTTCCGCCCGTGGCACGCGTTGACCCTAACAGCACCCTCGGAAGTGTCCGCGGCTCCGTCGCGGGGATGGTGGTTTCGTCTGGCCTGTCGGGCTGGAACGCCCGGACCGCGATTACCCCGCTCCGCTCGCGCTCCGCCCTCCAGGCTGAACAGCGCCAGAAACTCGGGCAGATTGCCGACTACTGGAAGACCCTGACGCCGCCCTACCGCGAAGCCTGGGCGACGGCCGCCGCCTTGAACGACTGGAAGCGCCTTGACTGGTTTGGCAACGCCTACAGCATGGGCGGCTATGGGCTGTTTGTGTCGCTTATGATGCCGCTGGCCCTCCAAGGCCTCCCGCTGTACTACGAGCCCCCGGCCGCCTCGTTTCCTACCCTTGTTGAACTGGCCTCCGCGACGCTTTACCGCGACGCCGACACCGTCACGGCCCGGTACACCCTGGCCTCCAACCCGACGGCCTCCGCCGGCTATTACCGTCTCTGGCTGTCCGTCGCCGCCCTGGGCTCGTCTGCGCCCCTGGCAAACCGCCGCATACTCGACATGATCGGCACGACCGTCGTCGTCGCCGAGTACCCGTGGTGGTCTCGGGCGGTCTACCGCTTCGGGCGCCCCCTACTCGGGCAGACGTGGACGCTGTTCTACTCGACCTTCGACGCCTACGGGCGCCCCTCGCAGGTATCTTCCCTCCCAGTTGTCTGCACTGAAAGCCCTTGACCATGGCCAAGATCATCTTTAGCCCGCTTGTGGCCAACGTTGCCGGCAAACTCGGCCCCGTGGTATTTCAGCGCGGGCCGGGCGGCGCGATGATCCGCGCCGCCGCGGCCGCGCGGCCGCGCATGTCGGCCCGACTGCAGACCGCGCGGGCCGACCTCACCGAAGCGGCCCGCGCCTGGGAAGCGCTCGACCTCACGACCCGCACCCTCTGGGCATCCATCGGGCGACCCTACGACCCCGCGAGCGCGGGACCCGGCCTCGCGTTCACCCTGGGCCGCCGGGCGTTCATCCGCTACGCCGTCCAGTACATCCACTTTGGGCGGACCGTGCCCACGTCGCCGACGTCCTGGCCCTTTCGCGAAGTGTCCCGCGCCTGGCTGACCTGGGACCCCGACAGCCAGGGAAAATTTATCTGGTGGTGGCCCATCGGCGCAACCGCCGCGGACTTCCGTATCTGGCTCCAGGCGGCCCCGAATTATCCGCAATACAGCACCCGCTCCCCCTGGCTCCTGGCCTACGATACGGCCACAATGCCCAAAAACCAGGTCCTGCCCGGCTCCAGCCCGCCGATCTACTACTTGGAGCCCGCCTACTTCGCGCGCTTCGAGCGCTACGGGCCCACGCAGCTCTGGCGCATGCGCGTCACGGGCATCCACGACAGTGGAACTGTGTTCAGTTTTGACGATGGACTGGCAACGCTCACTTTCGAGTGACCGCCCCCCCGAACCCGGTAGATAAAACACACACGCGCCCCCCGCCCTGCTACATAATGTATGTTATCAGACTCTCAATTGTCCCCCAACTCTTGCGTTTTTCCTGTTGACTTTCCCCCGCCGTTGTGTTATACTGCTCTTGCTTAGGGAATGAGCCCACAAGCAAACACGGAGTTTCCCACATGGAGAGCAAACGAAAAATGGACCACTTCCCCCCCGGCGCCCCCGGCGCCCCCGGCGCCCCCAGCGCCCCCGCCCGTAAGGCCGCCTTCAATGTCATGCTGTCGGACGAGGATTACGCGCGGCTCGACGCCGTCGCCCACGTCTTGCAGCGCTCCCGCGGCGCCGTTGTCCGCGAGGCCGTGCGGTACCTTCACCAGATGATCGTTCAGGGCGTCCCGACGTGCGCCAGCGGCGCGTTTTGCCCCGTGCCGCAGATGCACCGCCCCAACCCCGGACTGGCCACGCCGCCGACTGTGGGGGGTGGTTGAGCATGGAGTCTCCCTCGGTCATCGTCACATTGCGCCCTGGGGGTGCCTCCATGGAACCGCCGGACGGCGCCGTTGCTCATGCCGTAGACGCTGCCGTCACGGAGCTGTTCGCCTATGACGGAAGCCTCTCGGAGGTCCGCATCTTTCCCGACGGGCATTATTTCGTCCGTCGTTTCCAAATCGTGGATACTTTCCGCTCGAACTCCGGCGCCCCTTCGAACGCGCCCCGGGGAGATTTCTAACCGTGCAAGTACCCCTTACCGTCGTCACCGTCGAAATCTGCGGAGACCCTGACGTTTCCCTCGGGGCTTGGCCCGTCCTGGCCCCGATGGTTGCCGCATCGCTGGCTTCCCTCCGTGCCTCCGGCCGGTGCGTGGAACACCTCCGGATTGGGTCCGTCACCGTCGGCCGCGTCATCGTGGCCAGCATCCCCGCCGACCCCCCCGCCGGCCCCCCCCGTTCCGACCCGGACAACTACGCGGAGGGCCTGTCATGAGTCACGCCGCCCCCGCTGACCAGGGCGTTGAGGTGAAAGTCTGGCTACACCCGCGCGACGCCGCAACCATCGAAGCAGCCGCCGGCCGCGGCGAAGGCACGAAAAGCGCCATCGTCAGGGAGTGCGTTTCCATGTGTCTCCACTTCGGCCTCCGCCCGTGGCGCGCACTGGCGGCCCGTCACCGCGCCGAGTCAGCCCTCCGCTCCCTCGACGAACTCGAAGACCTTCTCCGTGGCGTCATTGACCCGCAAGAAGCCGTCGACTTCGTCCGCGCCATCCGCGCCGACATCCGCGCGGCGTATCTCCCGGACGGCGAGACGCCGGACCACCGGCTTAAGGCCCCCCCCGATCTGGGGCCCGGCCGAGGTTAGCCCCGCTTGCCCACCCCCGAGGCTAACCACCTCGCACCCGCGCCCCCCGGCCCACCCTCCCCGGGGGGCGCACCCGTCCGCGCCCTCAGCCGGGCGCGCGCCCCCCCGCCCGGCGGGCGGGCCTCCGGCCCCCCCGGCGGGCGGCCTGCTGCCGAAAACCCCAAAATCCGACGGCGGCCGGAAAACCGGACCGCCGTAGAAGCCCCAGGAGACGCGATCGGCCGCCCGGCCTGGTGAGGACCTGGCTCAAAGCGACATCGCCGCGCCCTGGCCGCGCGCGCCCCCGCGGCGAGCCCGCCCGCCCTGGCCGCCGCCCGGCGCCCCGGCCGCCAGGGCTCCGGTCTATGAGCGCGGGCGCAGAACGAAGTTTTTGCGCGAAGTTTCCGGAAACAGAGCGACCGGCATACTATCAGCGCTTCCCGTTCGCTTGCCGCTTGTGTAACGCTCGTGAGCCGCTCGTGAGCCGCTCCGCCCGCCCGAGTCCAAGGCTCGCGCTACGCGCTCGCGGCCATCGCGCCGCACTCGCGCGCGCCGACGGCCCGCTTAACGCCCGACGGGAAACGCGCGGCCCCGGCGCTCGCCGCCCGTCGCTGGCGCTCCGGGCGCGGCGCGCTGACGCGCGCCGGCGCGGCTTCGCCGCGCGCTCGCGCCTTGGGTCATCGTGCCGCCCCGTGGCGCTGGCCGTGGCCGTGGCGCTTGCCGTCGTCGTCGCCCAGGTCCTCGCGCCCGCTCTTGTCGCTTCGTGTGCCGCGTCGCGCTGTGTTCGGTCGGCTTCGCGCGCCCCCCGGCCCCCCCGGCGCGCCCCCCCCCGCCGACGCGCGCGCGCGACAAAGAGCAAGCCGCCCGCCGGTCCGCGCCCCATGAAGAGGCAAGAACCGGGCCAACGGACCCGCCGTCATGCCGCGCGCTGGCTCCGGCGCTCTGGTCGCCGCGTCGCCGCCGGGAGCGGGGCGCGCCCAGGGCGTCGCGCCCTGCGCCCCGTCGGCGCCGCGGCTCCCGCCGCGCCTGCGCTGGCGCGCGGCCCGCCGGCGGGTCCGTTGTCCCGGTTCTTGCTGGGGGGCGCGGAACCGTCACGCGGCTTGCTGGGCGCGCGCGCGTCGGCGGGGGGGGGCGCGCCGGGGGGGCCGGGGGGCGCATCGTGGAGCGTGGGGCCGTGCCGCTCCCCGCGCTGGGGCTTCTCGTGCCTGGGGGGCTTCGGGTCGTTGGGTCTCTGGTCGTCCTCTCCGTTGTCTTGCCGTCGCCGCAGTTAGGCTTGCGCCTAAACCGGCGACGGAGGTTAGTCATCGTGGAACTATTGCGTAAAAAGTGTGTCAAAACCCTTGACTTTTGCCCCCGGGTTGTGGTATACTTATACAAGAAGAGGGAAAGCAACCCCCCTCAAGAAAGGAGAGTCTGACATGCTTTGCACCCTTCGAAAATGCTGGTCTCTTTGTTGGTACCAGGGCCACGGGCCCGGCGGCGTGCGCGTTTACAAGTCGCGCACGAGTCTGCAATTTGCCGTCCGCCGGCGCCTGGGGGCCGGCCAGTGGAAGCAGGTAGGCTGTCAAATCTACGCCCGCGCCCCCTTTACCGGCGACTGGGAGCCTGTCGCGTGGTGTGAGCCTATGCCCACCATCGAATGGGCCGACTGATGCCCGCCCGCCCTTTGCTACGCGCCGTGCGCGCCGTCCCGTGGGCCTCCGTCGCCCCGTGGGCAATGCTCTACTACTGGGCCGTCGTCCTGTGCTATGCCCTCGGAGCGGGTCTATTATGAAAACAAACACAAACCAACAAACCAGCCCCGGGGGGCTTCGCCCCCCGGCCCCCCGGGGGGGCGCTGGCGCGCCGCCTTCGGCGGCGCTCCGGCTCCTCCCCCCCATCATCCCCACCACACAGGAGCAAACACAATGACCGCCTTCTCAGCCGACGACTTGAAAGAACTTCTACTCGTGGCCCGTAACCTGGCAGATTGTGCCCTGGGGGCCGCCCAGCGTGGCCATTGGTGGGCCGTTGACTTCAGCATTACAGAAGCCGTGGAAAACCTCACGGCCGCCCGCGCCCTGCTTTTCCACCCCGCAGACCTGCAAGACGATCAGCCCGTCCCATTGGTGGGCCATATCGACCTCCCCCCCACCCTGTGCCCCCCCCCGGTGGATAACCCGCCCCCCATCGGGGGATAACTTCCCGAGTTTTCCACCGCCCCATCCACAACCCCCGGCTTACCAGTGGAAAAGCCGGGGGCTTTCCCCATTTTATCCACCGAGTTTTCCACCTCATACACAATGTCAAGATTGTTGACTTTATGGGGTGCTCGTGTTATACTTGCGTTGTCCCAAAAGTTGAACAAGCCCGGTTATCCACCGTTTCAACAGCCCTACTACTACCCCTACTTAGCGGAGCTTAAAGTGCTAGTAGTTAGAGTCAGGGAAGGGAGACGACCCCCCAGGAGGGCTTCGCCCCCCTGGACCCCCCTGGAAAGGTCAGCCCTTCGGGCTGGATTCCCCGGAGGCGGGGGGGGTCCCCCCGCACCCCCCCTGAAAGGCAGGCTTAAGATGGGTTGCGAGTAGGACTGGTGAAC
>JAKPUV010000987.1 GCA_029554925.1 Candidatus Hydrogenedentota bacterium
CCACCGCGGGGCTCATCAACATCAACCTGAACCAGCGCCAGGCCGTGCGGCAGGCGGGGGCCTTCCCCCTGCCCATGAACGACGGCGGCGCGCAGTATTTCTACGGCGTCCCCAAGCCGGGCCAGACCCTGGAGGAGGTCGAGCGCCTGCTGCTGGAGCAGGTGGACCTCATCAAGCGCGGCGAGTTCGAGGACTGGCTGGTGGAGGCCGTGGTCAACGACTTCAAGCGCAAGCGCAAGACCGACCTGGAAAACGACGAGGACCGCGTGCAGACCATGCGCTCGTCCTGGATCGGGCTGGAGCCCTGGGAGCGCGCCGCGGGCATGGTCGCCCGGATGGAGAAGGTCACGCGGGACGACGTGGTCCGCGTGGCCAACCAGTATTTCAGCGGCGGGTATGTCGCCGGGTTCCGCGAGGACGCCGACCGCGACCCCGTGCGCGTGGAGAAGCCGCCCCTGCCCCCGCTGGAGATAGACGCATCCCGGCTGTCCCCCTTCGCGGCGGAGGTGCTGGCGATGCCCGCCCGGCCCATCGAGCCGCGCTTCCTGCGCGAGGGCCGCGACTACGCCCGCAAGGAGGACCCGCGCGGCGTCACCTTCTACCACGTGGCGAACCCGCTCAACGACGTGTTCACCCTCGCGCTCTCCGTGGAGCGCGGCACCGTTGAGGACCCCGTGATCGGCCTCGCCGCGCGCCTGCTCGACCGTTCGGGGGCGGGGGGGCTCGACGCCGGGGAGCTCCGCCGGCGCTGGTACCGTCTGGGCACCACCTTCGACGTGGACGCCGGGGAGCACGAGACCTCCCTCATCCTCTCCGGCCTCGACGCACACCTGGAGGAGTCGCTGGCCCTGCTGATGGAC
The DNA here is from genome assembly GCA_029554925.1 of Candidatus Hydrogenedentota bacterium. Lineage (GTDB taxonomy): Bacteria > Hydrogenedentota > Hydrogenedentia > Hydrogenedentales > CAITNO01 > JAAYBR01. Next base: position 861 of record JAKPUV010000987.1, read on the forward strand.
CTGGTGTGGAAACCCGCCGTGGACGACGCCTCCCTCGAGCAGCTCAAGGCCATCGTCCTCCAGCAGCGCGAGGACGCGCGCAAGGACATGCGGACCCTGGCCGAGGCCCTGGTCCAGTACCACCGCCACGGCGGCCAGTCCCCCTACCTCCGCCTTCCCCCGTCGGACGCCGTGAAGGCCATGACCGCCGCGGAGCTCCAGGCGGTCTTCCAGAAACTGTTCTCCAGCCGCCAGCGGGTGCAGTACACGGGCTCCCTGCCCCTCGACGAGGTCAGGGAGATCTTCCGGCGGACCCACCCCGTGCGCGGGCTCCTCGACGACGTGCCCCCGGCCCTGACGCTTCCGGTGCGCGCCCCGGAGGGGAACCAGGTGTGGTTCCTCCACCGCGACGCCACCGCCCAGGCCCATGTCCAGCTCGAGTTCGGCAGCTTCCTCTACGACCCCGCCCTCAGCCCGCAGGTGCAGCTCTACAACACCTACTTCGCCGACGGCATGGCGGGGATCGTGTTCCAGGAGCTGCGCGAGGCGCGCGGGCTGGCCTATGTCGCCGGGGCGCGCTACACCCCCGGCCGCACGCGGAAAGACCAGAACCTCATGATGGGGCTCATCCAGACCCAGGCGGACAAGGCGGCCGACGCCCTGGGCGCCTTCACCGACCTGCTGGACAACATGCCCCTCCAGGAGAACCGCTTCGAATCCGCGCGGGAGACCCTCATCACCGGCTACCGCACCGGAAAGATCGGGTTCCGCCAGATCATCCAGACCGTCCGCGACTGGGAGCGCCGCGGCCTCGCCCCCGACCCCCGCGAGGCGTGGTTCGCCGAAATCCGGGAGAAGGGGACGCTGGACGTCGTGTCGGCGTTCCAGCAGGCGCACATCGCCGGCAAGCCCAAGCTCATCTCCGTGGTCGGCGACCGGACCGTGGTCCCCCTGGAAGACCTGAAGCGCTTCGGCGACTTCCGCGAACTGACGCTGGACGACGTCTTCGTGAAATGACCGGCGGCGTCACACGTACTCGACGGTGACCAGGCGTCCCCCGCGCTCCAGGCGCTCGCGGAGCAGGGGGATGATCACCGTGCGCGGGAGGATGTGCTGCTGCTGGAAGCGCACGTCGTTGGACGCGGTGTTCGCCGCCGTGCCCACGATGAAGTTGACGCGGTCGGCGTTCTCCATGA
>JAKPUV010000989.1 GCA_029554925.1 Candidatus Hydrogenedentota bacterium
GCCGGAAGGTCCGGAACATCTCCGGCGGGTTGCGAAGCACACGAGGGGAATCCCTGTGCGCGGCGGCGCTGCCGGGTGGCCGGGGTTGTAGGCCGCTCTGGGATGCGCCGCCGCGCGGGGAGGGGTTTCAGCGCCGTTCCGACGGCGGGGCGTCCATGGGGCGTCCGGCCTGGCGGGCGGCGCTGGCCCTTGCCCCCGCACGCCCCATTGCGGGTGTGCTGCTGCTCCTGGCAGGGGCAATGCGCCCAATCAGCCGGGACCACCATGGATTCCGGGCACGCTCATCGGGGCCGTCCTCCTCCGAAGTCTCCTGAGGCCCCAGGCCGCTCGCCCGTCTACTGGGATGCGGCACGTCCCCGATGACATGCTCGAGGGCGGCTCCCCACGGCAGAACGGCTGCGCGGTGAGTTCCTGGAGATGTATGAGTCGCCGGCGCTTTCCAAGGCGCGAGCCGGTGCGGCGCTCGTGGGTGTGGCCGTCCCGGCAGTTGCCACCGGCCAGCGGGGTGGCTGTGCCGGCCGAGTGCCGCATTCCGTCCAAAATCCGCTCCCGCTTGCCTGCAACCTCCATTTGTTTGTTCCTTTGCCTCTGATTGGGCGCTGCGAAGGGAGGCTCTCCATGGCTCGCTGCGGGGTGTCCGTGCGCGGCCCACCGCAGGTGCGCCAATCGGATCAGCCCGATCAGCACGGTGCCCCCTGGGATTCGACGGTCAAAGAACGGGGCCATCAAGGACTGGCGGCCGAGCACAGGGTGTTATCACCCGCCCTGGCCCGGTTTTGGGTATAATGGGCGGGCTTTTTCGCGGCGCGGCGGAGCGCGCGGCGGCAACCCAAGGGAAGAGACACCATGAGCGAGCGGTACACCATCGGGCTGGATTTCGGGACGAACTCGGTGCGGGCGCTGCTGGTGGCCGCGGCCACGGGCGAGGAGGTCGCCACCAGCGTCTTCGACTACCCCTCGGGGGAGAAGGGCGTCATCCTGGACGACCGGAACCCCGACCTGGCGCGGCAGCACCCGAAGGACTATCTGGACGGCACGGTGGCGGTGGTGCGCGACGTGCTCGCGCAGGCGGCGGAGCGCGACGGCTTCTCGCCGGAGCAGGTGATCGGCATCGGCGTGGACACGACGGGCTCGACGCCCCTGCCGGTGGACGCGCAGGGCGTGCCGCTGGCGTTCCAGCCGGAGTTTGAGGACAACCCGGCCGCGATGGCCTGGCTCTGGAAGGACCACACGGGCCACGCGGAGGCGGCGGAGATCACGGCGCTGGCGGCGGCGCTGCGCCCGCAGTACCTGCTGAAGTGCGGCGGGGCCTACTCCTCTGAGTGGTTCTGGTCGAAGCTCCTCAAAATGAAGCGGACGGCCCCTGAGGTCTTCCAGGCCGCGCACTCGTGGGTGGAGCACGCCGACTGGATGACGGGCCTGCTCACGGGGACGGACAACCCGGCCCAGCTCAAGCGCTGCGTGTGCGCGGCGGGGCACAAGGCCATGTTCAACCCGTCGTGGGGCGGCTATCCGGACGCGGCCTTCATTGAGGCGCTGGACCCGGCGCTGGCGCGCATCCGCAAGACCCTGCCGGACACGGCCTACGACGTGGGCGACCGCGCGGGCCTGCTGACGGTGGGCTGGGCGCAGCGCCTCGGCCTGCACGCGGACATCCCGGTGGCCATGGGCGCCTTCGACGCGCATCTCGGCGCGGTCGGCTCGGGCATCCGCCCGGGCGTGCTGGTGAAGATCATCGGCACCTCCTGCTGCGACATGATGGTCGCCCCCATGACGAAGGACATCCCCGGCCTGTGCGGCATCGTGCCCGGGTCCATCCTGCCCGGCTGCTTCGGCCTCGAGGCGGGCCAGTCCGCCGTGGGCGACATCTTCAACTGGTTCGTCGGCGGCATGCGCCCGGAGGGCGACACCCACGAGACCCTCACGGCGAAGGCCGCGGCCATGAACCCCGGCGCGTCGGGCCTGCTCGCCCTCGACTGGCACAACGGCAACCGCACGGTGCTCGTGGACCAGCGGCTCACGGGCGGCCTCGTCGGCATGACCCTCCACACGAAGCCGGAGGAGGTCTACCGCGCGCTCATCGAGGCGACCGCCTTCGGCGCGCGCGTCATCATGGAGCGCTTCATCGAGTACGGCGTCGCCGTGGACCGCGTGGTCAACTGCGGCGGCATCTCGGGCAAGAACGCCCTGCTCATGCAGATCTACGCCGACGTCCTGAACCGGCCCCTGGAGGTCTCCGCCAGCAGCCAGACCTGCGCCCTGGGCGCGGCCATGGCGGGCGCGGTGGTCGCCGGGCCGGCGGCGGGCGGCCACGCGGACTTCGAGGCGGCCGCGGACGCCATGGTCCGGGTGGACGACCGGGTCTACACCCCGATTCCCGAGAACGCCGCCGTCTACGACCGGCTCTTCGGCCTGTACCGCCGCCTGCACGACAGCTTCGGCGTGCGCGGCCACCAGGATAGCCTGTACGACGTCATGAAGGAGCTGCTGGCCCTGCGCGACGAGGCGCGGGCCTGACCGGACGCCGCGGGCCTCCAACCCCGGGAGAGACGCATGAAGATTGTCGTTGCGAGGCCGCGCGGGTTCTGCGCGGGCGTGGACCGCGCGATCCGCAGCGTGGAGCAGGCCCTGGAGCGCCACGGCGCGCCGGTGCACGTGCTCAACCACATCGTCCACAACGCCCACGTGGTGGAGGAGCTGCGGGGCAAGGGCGCCGTCTTCGTGCGCGACCTGGACGAGGTGCCCGAGGGCGGGCTGGTGCTCTTCAGCGCCCACGGCGTCGGCCCCGACCGCTGGGCCCACGCAAAGCGCCGCGGCCTGAACGTCATTGACGCCACCTGCCCGCTGGTGGAGAAGGTCCACAACGAGGCGCGCCGCTTCTCGGACAAGGGCCGCACGGTCATCCTCGTGGGCGAGGCGGGCCACGACGAGACCCTGGGCACCATGGGCTGGGCGCCGGACCACATCCTCCTCGTGCAGACACTGGAGGAGGCCGAGCATGTCGCGGTGCCCGACCCCGCGAACACCGCCTACATCACCCAGACCACCCTCAGCGTCGAGGACTGCCGCGCCATCGTGGAGGTCCTCAAGCGCCGCTTCCCGGACATCCAGGGGCCGCCGCGGGAGGACATCTGCTACGCCACGTCCAACCGCCAGGCCGCCGTGGTCGCCCTCTCGCCGGAGGCCGACCTCGTGCTGGTCGTGGGCGACGCCGAAAGCGCCAACTCCAAGCGCCTGCGCGACATCGCCCGCGGCATGGGCAAGCCCGCCCACCTCATCCCCGACGCGGGCGCCATCCGGCCCGAGTGGCTGGACGGCGTGGAGCACCTGCTGCTGACCTCGGGCGCGTCCGTGCCCGAGCGGCTGGTCGCCGAGGTCATCGAATACGCGCGCGCCCTCGGCCCCTGCGAGGTCGAGGAGCGCACGCTGGTCGAGGAGGACGTCGAATTCCGACTGCCCAAGGAGCTGCTCAAATGAAGAACGCCGTCAATTGGTCCGTCCTGATGATCGCGGGGCTGTGCGCCCTGTCCGCCCAGGCCTACGAGGTCGCCGTCTACTACTTCCCCAGCTACCACCCGAACCCCGTGTACAGCGCCCGCTACGGGAAGGACTGGACCGAGTGGAACCTGGCGAAGGCGGCCACGCCGCGCTTCCCCGGCCACGACCAGCCCAAGGTGCCCGCGTGGGGCCACGAGGACGAGTCGGACCCCGCGGTCATGGCGCGGAAGATTGACGCCGCCGCCGACGCCGGCGTGGACGTGTTCCTCTACGACTGGTACTGGCACGACACGGGGCTCTTCATCGGCGACGGGCTGGAGAAGGGGTTTCTCCAGGCGCCCAACCGCGACCGGATCAAGTTCGCCCTCATGTGGGCCAACCACGACTGGATCGAGATCTTCCCCGCCAAGTCCAGCATCAAGCCCGTGACGCTGAACCCCGGCCCGGTCACCAAAGAGACCTTCGTGAAGGCCACGGACCACATCATCCGGACCTACTTCTCCCAGCCCAACTACTGGCGCATTGACGGCAAGCCCTACTTCTCCGTCTACGAGCTGATGACGCTCATCCAGGGGCTCGGCGGCGTCGAGGCGACCCGCGCCGCGCTGGACGACTTCCGCGACCGCGCCCGGAAGGCGGGCGTCGGCGAGCTGCACCTGAACGCCGTCATGTGGGGCGTGCAGGTGCTGCCGAGCGAGCGGACGGTGAAGGACCCTGAGGAGCTGCTCGGCAAGCTCGGCATGGACTCCGTCACGTCCTACTGCTGGATCCACCACGTCGTGCCCGAGGGCTTCCCGGCGGCCGAGTACGCGCCGTGGATGGAGCAGTCCGCCGCCCTCTGGCCGGATTTCGTCAAGCGCTGGCCCGTGCCCTACTACCCCAACGTGAGCATGGGCTGGGACTCGTCGCCGCGCACCACCCAGTCCGACGTCTTCGAGAACCGCGGCTACCCCTACACCCCCGTGGTCGTGGGGAACACCCCGGCCGCGTTCAAGGAGGCGCTGACCCGCGCCCGCGCCTTCCTCGACACCCAGCCCGCCGACCGCCGCATCCTCACCATCAACGCCTGGAACGAGTGGACCGAGGGCAGCTACCTGGAGCCGGACACCAAGAACGGCACCGGCTACCTCGACGCCCTCCGCGAGGTCTTCGGCGGGAAATAAGATTCAACGCAGAGAGGAGCCTCTTGGCGTGCGGACGGCTCCGTAGCGCCGGCGTCCCGCCGGCCTTGTCTTCGGGCGCACGCGGAATGCGTGGACGGGCGGATGCCGTGCCCATGCCGCCTGCCCCCCCATCAAGCCCCGCCCTTTCTTCTCTTCCCCTTCTTCTTTGTGCCCTTTGTGACTTTGTGGTGAAAACT
>JAKPUV010000993.1 GCA_029554925.1 Candidatus Hydrogenedentota bacterium
TGGGTGCGCACCAGGTCGTCGGGCAGCGTCTTCTCGCCGAAGACGCAGTAGGTGAGCACGGCGCCGTAGAACCCGTCCTGCCCGACATGGTCCTGCTGCATCAGGCTGGTGGCCATGTAGCCGCCTTCCTGGTTGAATATGCGGGCGTATCCGTCCTTGGCCTTCTGAATGTCCCCGTCCGTCACCGGGTATCCCAGCTCGCGCGCGGCCATCAGCGCGCCGCAGTGGAAGCCCTGGTTCGACGACTGCGCGTCCCCGTCCTCGTAGGGGAGCTGGTCGTGGTAGGTGCGCATGATGATGGAGTTGGCCGTCAGGCGGGGGGGGCGGTAGAGCCCGTCCACCTCGTGGTCGCGGATGAACTGGTAGGCCCGGTCCACCGTGCGCATGTCCACCGTCCCGCCCGCCCGCTTTACGAGGGCGGACCAGATGAGGTAATACTGGGCGTTGTCCTCGTAGTGGATGCGCTCGTAGAAGACGGCGGCCTGCGCCTCGGCGTCGTAGCGCGGGTCGTCGAGCCCGCGGCTCATCCAGAACCCGTCGGACACCCACTGCTTCCAGCCATAGCCGACGCCGGAAATGAACAGAAAGTCGCTCTCGGGACGCAGAAGGTTGCGGCGCAGAAGCAGGTAGGAGGTGTTGCGCAGAATGGCCTCGACCGCGGAGCCATTGAACCCCTTGGCGTTGGCCAGCGCCAGATGGGCCGCCAGCTGGACGTCGTACTGCCTCTTCGCGGGGGACGCGAAAATCCACGTGGTGAAGGTCTGCGTCTCCCCCGCCTCAATGTGCTGCCACCCGTCAAACCGCGTCCGGTAGACCGTGGTTGCGTCCACATTCGCCGGAATGGCGATGACCCGCTTCGGGGATCCGTCGCCGTTGGTCAGGGACAGGGCGCCCGATGCCGGGTCAAACGCCATGAACGACCGGTTTTCCCACAGCCCCGGCGTGTCCCCGATAACACCGTACAGCCGCTCTTCGGACAGCAGACCGAGAAAGGGAAAGGTCTGGAGGGAACCGCCGCCGAATTCGGGGCCGCCGCATCCAGGGGTGTAGGACGCCGCCTTCTCCTCGGGACCGGTGAAGGAGTACATCACCCCCTTCCGGGGACAGCGCCAGCCCAGGTCCAAGGTGTACCGCTGGTCGCTTTCAGCGGTCACGGTCACCACCCGCTCCAGCAGCTCCGGACCCAGGGCGCGATAGGCATCAGTGAGCAGCAGCCCCGGCGCTTTTCCTTCCGCATAGCGCCACGCTCTGCCGGGCTCTTCCGAAAGCACGGAAAAGGAAACGAGTGTTTCCCCGGCGGGCTGCCGCACCCGGAGTCCCGCTCCGGTGATTGGAAGAAACGCATCCCCCTGCCCGTCGGTGACCTTGGCGATGTGGCCCCCGGCGGCGGGGACCGCCTCAACGCGCAACTCCTCGCCGTTGGAGGGCAACGCAAAGGCGCAGGCAAGAACCAGTACCGCCGCAGTCAGGCCGTTTCTCATCGTGTGTCCTCGCGGAATGAAG
>JAKPUV010001012.1 GCA_029554925.1 Candidatus Hydrogenedentota bacterium
GAGCGCCTCCTGGAGGTTCGCGCACCGGACGTAATCCACGGAGACCCAGGCCGAAGCGATGCGGCGCAGCCGCAGGCGGGCGGACAGGATGACGCCCGTGAGGCCGACGCCGCCGACGGTGGCCCAGAAAAGCTCCGGGTCGCGCTCCGGCGAGCATTCGACCGCGCCCAGCGCGGGGGTCCACAGGGTGAGCGACGCCACATGGTCGCCGAAGGATCCGTCGAGGTGGTGGTTCTTGCCGTGGACGTCGTTGGCGATGGCGCCGCCGACGGTGACGAAGCGCGTGCCGGGGAGCACGGCGGGCATCCACCCGCGCGGCGCGAAGACCTCCAGAATCTCCGAGAGGGAGACCCCCGCCTCGCAGTCGAGCACGCCCGCCTCTTCGTCAAAGGCGGTCATGCGGTTCAGGCGCGTCATGTCCACCACCGCGCCGTCGGCGTTCACCGACGTGTCGCCGTAGCTGCGGCCGAGGCCGCGCGCGATGCGCCTGCCGGTGCCGCCGTCCGCCAGCAGGCCGGCGAGTTCCGGCTGCGAGACGGGCCGGAACACCCGGCACATCGCCGGGCGGTACCGCCCCCAGCCCGCGAGGGCCGCCGTCTTTTCCGCACAGTCCGCCATGGGGATCCTTTCCCGAACGCGTTCACGGAAGAGTATAGTGTGTTCCCGGCTCGGCGCACAACCGCGCGCGCAATTGCCTTTGGCCGTTCAATCGGCTACAATCCCCCCATGTCCCTGACCATCGTCATACCCGTGTACAACGAGGCGCAGTCCCTCCAGCCCCTGGTGGAGGGGATCGAGCGCCACGCCGCCGACGTGCCCCACCGCATCCTGCTGGTGGACGACGGCAGCACCGACGGGTCGTGGGCCTGCATGCTCAAGCTGCGGGAGAACCGCCAGAACCTGGACGCCGTCCGCCTGCGGCGCAACTTCGGGAAGACCGTGGCGCTGCGGGTGGGCTTCGACCGCGCGCGCGGCGACCGGGTCATCACGATGGACGGCGACCTCCAGGACGACCCGGCGGAGATTCCGCGCATGCTGGCGAAGCTGGCGGAGGGCTACGACCTCGTGAGCGGCTGGAAGCAGAAGCGGCACGACCCCTGGCACAAGACGATTCCCTCCCGGGTGTACAACGGCTGGGTGTGCCGCCTCTTCGGCATGGGCCTCCACGACGTCAACTCGGGGTTCAAGGCCATGCGCATGGAGGTGGCGCGCGCCGTGCCGCTCTTCGGCGACATGCACCGCCTGATCCCCGTGTTCGCCCACGCCCTCGGCTACCGCGTCACGGAGATTCCCGTCACCCACCACGCCCGGCGCTTCGGCCAGTCCAAATACGGGCTCGAGCGCTTCGCCAAGGGCGCGCTCGACCTGGTCGCCGCCCGCCTGATGATCTTCTACAGCGACTCCCCCGTGCGCTACTACGCGCGCGTTGCGGCCGCCTTCGTGCTGGCCGTGGTTGTCGCTGCCGTCGCGGGGGCCGCCGTCCTCGCCGCGCTCGGCGCGCCGTGGACCGCCTGGGCGGTCTACGCCGCCCTGTGCGCCGTTGTGTCCGGGCTCGGGGCAGGCGTTGCCGCGCTGCTGGGCATGGGGCTTTTCGGCGAGTGGGAACTGTACCGCGCGCCCAAGCAGGACACCCGCGTCTACATCGCCGAGGCCCACACGGACTAGGGCCAGGGCGCGCCTTTCGGACAAGTCAGACCAGTCGGACGGGTCCGACCGGTCGGACAAGTCTCCCGGAGCGCCTTTCCCTCACCCGAAGTCGTCGTAGGCGATCATGTCATCCTCCACGCCGAGGCTGTGGAGCATGTTCGTGCAGGCGGAGAGCATCATGGGCGGGCCGC
>JAKPUV010001122.1 GCA_029554925.1 Candidatus Hydrogenedentota bacterium
GTCCAGCAGCAGGAGGTCGGGGCGCTCCAGCAGGACCCTACACAGGGCCACGCGGCGCTTCTCGCCGCCGCTGAGGGTGCCGACGAGGCGGTCGTCGTCGGGCAGGCAGAGGGCCTCGCCGGCCTGGGCGAGGCGCTGGTCGAGGTTCCAGGCGTCCGCCGCGTCCAGCTTGTCCTGCAGGGCGCCCATGCGGTCCAGGGCCTTCTGCATCTCGTCGTCATCCGTGATCTCGCCCATGCTCATGGAGACGGCGTTGAACTCGTCCAGCAGGGCCATCGTGCCCGCGAAGGCCGCCTCAATGGTCTGGCGGACTGTTTTGTCCGGGTCCAGCACGGGCTCCTGGGCGACCATGCCGGCGGTGTATCCCCGGCTCAGCTCGGCGCGGCCTTGGAAATCGGGGTCCAGTCCGGCCATGATGCGCAGGACCGTGGACTTGCCCGAGCCGTTCTCGCCCACGATGCCGATCTTGGCGCCGGGGTAGAAGCAGAGGTTGATGTCCTTGAGCACCTGCTTCTGGCCGTAGAACTTGTTCAGGCCGAGCATGGTGAAGATGAACTGTTCCGCCATGGATGGGGTCTCCCTGTTGGGCGCGCGCCGCGCCGTGCCGCAGGCCAAGATTGTATACCGCGGCGGGCGGCCGCCGCGAGGCGGCAGGCTCTCCCGAGCACGCGAAGAGGGCGCGGCAAGCGGCGCCCCTACGGGCGGAACGTCCGGTCTCTTCGCGTATGTACACGGCGCGCGCATGTAGGGGCGCCGCTTGCTGCGCCCTGAAGCGAACACATAGGCCGTCGCTTATCCGGCGATCTTGGGCGCGAGGCGGTTGGAAGGAACGGCACCCGGGGCATACAATGGGGGCCGCGGCGCCGCCGGACGGGCGCGCGAAAGGAGCGGGACCATGAAGAAGACCATTTTCCTTGCGGTGGCTGCGGCGGCGCTGGCGTGCGCCGGGGGATGGGCCACGGAGCGGTTCGAGGGCCGGTATTTCCGGGGGGCGGGGGACACGGACTACCT
>JAKPUV010001075.1 GCA_029554925.1 Candidatus Hydrogenedentota bacterium
CGCCGACCGGACCCTGTGGTCCGAGTGGCTGCACCAGCTTGCCTCGCTGACCCCGCCCAACATCTGGTACAGCCGCGTTCGGCTGCTGACCCGCAAGTTCCAGGAGGAGCGGCAGAAGCTGGACAAGAAGGGCCAGCCGGAAATCGACCCCAAGACCAACCGGCCGGCCATGGAGCGGGTCTCCGTGGACCGGTCCATCTTCGAGGTCACCGGCTACGCGGTCGAGGACGACGAGACCGGGGAGAAGAACGTCTCCAAGCTGGCGGACGCGACCAGTGTGGACCCGAAGTTCTCCGAAAAATTCACGCTGTACACCTCCAAGATCGAGGACACCGATTTTGAGGGGTTTGCCGTGCGCAAGTTTACTTTCGAGTACCAGATACGGTAGATGGCGGACCGGTCCGCCGCCCCTTTTCCGGGTCACGGACCGCAACGAGGCTTGAACATGCTGGATATTCTGACTGGCAAAGTGACCGCAAGAGACTGGATGTTCGTGGGGGGCGTGCTCGCCCTCACCGCGGTGATTGCGGTCGGTTTCTATGTCCTCGTCATCGGACACCAGAAGCAGCGCGTGGAAACGCGCCGCCAGGAGCTGGCGGGCGTCAAGAAGGAGCTGGGGGAGGCCAAGAAGATTGCCGAGAACATTGACGGTCTCCGCAAGGAGTCGGAGGACATGGAGCGCCTCGTGGACATCTTCCAGAAGCGCCTGCCGAGCGAGCGCGAGATTCCCAACCTGCTCCGGCAGTTTGAGAAGCTCGGCGCCGACCTCGGCCTCCGGGTCCAGCTCGCCTCCCTCCCGTCACGGAGGGAAAGCCGCACGGAGACCATTCCCTACAAGGTGACCGCGGCGGGCGAGTTCCACAAGATCGCCGAGTTCATCAACAAGCTGGAGCGGGATGAGCGCTACCTTAAGGTCTCCGACCTCGACATCGGCGAGCAGGAGGCCGGGGTCTCCACCGCGACCTTCGTCCTGAGCACGTTCCGTTTCATCGAGCAGGAGGAGGCCGCGGCTGCCGACGCCGCGAAAGCCGCGAACGCCGCCGCGCCGGCCGCGGCCAACAAGACAGGTGCCGCGAAATGAACGAGCAAAACAGGAAACAGATCATCCTCGCCGCCGTGCTGGGCGTGATCCTGGTCGGCGTGCTCATCAAGCAGTTCGTGTTTGCCCCCGGTTCGGCGTCCTCCAGCGCCGCGAAGGGCGGCACCCCCGCCGCGCAGGCGGGAAAGACGGCGGCCGGGCCGAAAGCCGCCCCGGCGGGCACCCTGCAGCAGGTGGACATTGACATCGAGGCGCTCATCAAGAGCGTCGAGGTGGAGCCGATTGACTACGCCGCCAGCATCACCAATTCCCGCGATCCCATGAGACCCCTGGTGGGCAGCGGGATACCCAAAATTGACCCCGACGGAACAGACCGTGATGGAAGAGTGGAGCCTGCGGACGGTCAGGAGACCAACCCAGAGCTTGACCCCAACGCCCCGCCCAAACCGCCCGTGCCCTCCGCGATTACTGCGGCCGCCTCCATGCGCGTGACGGGGATCGTGTGGGATGTGAGTTTTCCGGTCGCCGTGGTGGACGATGAGGTCGTCTCAGTCGGCCATGTCTTCCCCAACGGCACCCAGGTCTTTTCGATTGAGCCGTCCAGGGTGATCCTGAAGGTCGGCGACGCGACGATACCTATCGAACTGAAGGATATGTGAGCCATGCCCCAGAACATGAGAACATGCGGGACTTTGTTGGCCCTGGCCGGTGTCGTGCTGTTGCTGGGCGCCGCCGCCCTCGACGGGGCCGCGGCCGGGCAGCGGGATGCGCAGCCGGCGGACGGCGGGGCGGAAAAGGTCCGCGCGCTGGCCGGCGAACTGCAGCAGGTCACCGTTTCCGGGCGTAGGGACACCGTGGTGTCCGACCTTCTGGCGGTCTCCGAGGCGCGGTATGACACCGGCGTGCCGGGGGAGACACCGCGCGACGCCGCCGTGGGCAGCGATGACAACATGGGCGGTACCCCGGTTTTCGGCGGCGGCCAGGGCATGGAAGGCGCCCCGGTTTACGGCGGCGCGCCGAAGGCCGATGACTCGAGCCTTCCGCCCCCCCTGACCAACACGCCCGAGGAGAAAGAGGAGAAGGCGGCTCCGGCGGACAAAGAGGCGGCCCCGGCCGAGGGGGCCCCGCCCGTGGAGGAGGCGCAGGACGCCGAAACCCCCGAGCCTCCCGGACCGCGCATTGTGCCGGCCCCGATCACCCGCGAGGCCAACGCCTCCCTGGCGGCGCAGGTCCGCGCGCTGGTGCTGGGCACCGCCGCGGGGGCCAGCCCCGGCGAGGCGGGCGGGGTGGTGGAGTCCTCCGCCCCCGAAGTGCCGGTCGCCGAGGACCTTTCCAAGATGGCCGCCCCGGCGGTGACCTCCGCGACGCCCCCCGCCGCCGCCCCTGCGGCGCCGGCGGCCCCCGCGGGCGCGCCGGCCGCCCCGGCCCCGGTGAAGCCCAAGTATGAGGGGGATCCGCTTGCCCAGATGGTCAATGTGGATTTCCGTGACATGGACCTGACCAACGTGGTCGCCATGCTCGCCCACAAGGCTGACATCAACGTGATCGCAGGCACCGCCCTTGAGGGCACGGTCACCGCCAACCTCCGCAATGTGACCCTGCGCCAGGCCATTGACACGTCCCTGCGCATGAACAACCTCGGAATGATCGAGGAGCTGGGGATTTACAAGATCGTGCCCGTTGAAGAGGCGGACATGGTCAACCGCGTCACCGAGATCATCAACTTCAAGAACGCCAAGGCCGACGAGGTGGCCAAGCTGATCACCGACGTGACGCGCACGATGGGCGGCAGGGCGACCTTCGCCGTGACCGCGGACAAGACCGCGAACCTCATCGTTCTGTCGGCGCCCAAGCACCGCATCGAGGAGGTCGCCGCCCTCGCCCGGTCCCTGGACCAGGAGAAGCCCAAGCTGGCGGTGGTCACCGAGGCCATCCCCCTGAGTTATGCCGACACGAAGGAGGTGGCCACCACCCTGCAGACCATGCTCTCGCCGGAAATCGGCAAGGTGAGCATGGACGACCGGGCCCGCCAGGTGGTCATCACCGACATTCCGGCCGTGGTGGAGCAGGCCAAAGAACTGGTCAAGTCGCTGGACCTTCCGGTGAAGCAGGTGGCCATTGAGACCATGGTGGTGGACATCCAGCTCTCAGACGCGGCGGACACGGGCGTCAAGTGGCTGTTTGACACCATCCAGCGGCAGAGCCGCGCCAACGCCGCCATCGGTCCCGACGCGCCCAAGGTGGGGACGCTGCAGGACTTCTCCCTGGAGTCGAACATCAACAACCTCCAGTCCGCCGCCGGGCTGCTGAACTTCGGGCTTCTCACGGACAACATTGACTGGAAGGGGGCCGTGCAGCTCGAGGTGCGCAACAACAACGGCCGCCTCGTGTCGAACCCCGTGGTCATGACCGTGGAGAACCAGCCGGCCGAGATTTCCATCGCGCAGGAGGTCCCTTTCATCGAGCTGACGCAGACGCAGCAGGGCGGCAACCAGACCAGCACGCGTTTCAAGGAGATCGGCACGGTGCTTGAGGTGACCCCGAAGGTCACCCACGACAACAACATCATCTGCTCCGTCACGGCCAAGGAAAGCGCCATCAACGGCACCTTCAACGGCGTGCCCATCGAGGACAAGCGCGAGATGTCCTCCACCATGCGCCTGGCCGACGGGCAGACCATCTACATCGGCGGGCTCCGCAAGAACAGCAACACCTCCACGGCCCGGAAGATCCCCATTCTGGGGGACATTCCGATCATGGGTATCGCGTTCCGCAGCAACACGCGCGACGAGAAGATCAACGAGATGCTGGTCTTCCTCACCTGCTCCATCCTGAAGGACGGCACCACGCTCACGGACCGCCAGCGGGAGGTCATGCAGAACGCGCATCCGGAGGGCGAGGACCTCAAGGTGGACGCCCTTCAGACCATTGGCCACGACACGCGCTACCCGCAGACGACCAAGTACCCGCAGATGAAATGGCGCCGCGGCCAGTGACGGCCCGGCCCGGTTCCCGGTTTTGCGGAGGCCCCTCCGGGGTCTCCGCCTTTTTTTTGGGCGTCTTCCCGCGGCGGGTTGACCGGGGCGCCTCCCGCTTTCTATACTGCCTCCGGTCATCGGCGCGGTTCACCAGGGAGAGTTGATGCGGCAGGGCGCGACAGACGGATGGGCCACCCGCTTCGGGCTGATCATGGCCATGGCGGGCAACGCGGTCGGGCTGGGGAACTTTCTCCGCTTCCCCGGAAAGGCGGCCCCCTACGGGGGGGCGTTCATGATCCCCTACTTCATCGTTCTCCTTCTCATCGGCATCCCCCTGATGTGGATGGAGTGGACCATCGGGCGCCACGGCGGGGGATACGGGCACGGCACCACCCCCGGCATGTTCCACCGCATGTGGGGGAACCGGGTGTCCAAGTACCTCGGCATCTTCGGCGTGCTGCTGCCCGCCATGGTCGGGGTCTACTACATTTACATCGAGTCGTGGTCCCTCGGGTACGCCTGGCAGACCATGACGGGGGCCTACTGGGGAAAGACCTCCAACGAGGAGATGAATGGGGTCTTCGTGTCGTTTCTGGGCATGGACGGCGGCCCCTTTTCGTTCAGCCCGCAGGCCTATTTCTTCTTTCTGGTCACGCTCGGCCTGAACGTCCTCGTCTTCAGCCGCGGCATCGCCGGGGGAATTGAAATCGTCGCCAAATACTGCATGCCCGTCCTGCTTGTTCTGGGGGTGGTGTTGGCGGTCCGGGTGTTTACCCTTCCGCCGGTGGAGGGGCGCACGGTCAGCGACGGCCTCGCGCAGGTGTGGCGCGTGGACGACTGGTCCGTCCTGCTCAAACCCGACATCTGGCTGACCGCCGCCGGGCAGATTTTCTTCACCCTGAGCGTCGGCCTCGGCATGGTGCACACCTATGCGAGTTATCTTCGGGAAAGGGAGGACGTCACCCTCAGCGGCCTGGCGTCGGCGGGCACCAACGAGCTGGTGGAGGTGGTGATCGGGGGCAGCATCGCCATTCCCGCAGCGGTCATCTTTTTCGGCGTCGCCCAGACGCAGGAGATCGCCAAGTCCGGCACCTTCTTCATCGGCTTCTACGCCCTTCCGGTCATTTTCCAGCAGATGCCGGCCGGGCAGTTCTTCGGAACCCTGTGGTTCATCCTGCTTTTCCTGGCCGGGCTCACCTCCTCCATGGCCATGTTCACCCCGCTGCTGGTCTTCCTGGAGGACGAGCTCCGGTTCACGAGAAGGCAGGGCGTCACCCTGATCAGCGTGGCGGTGTTCCTCCTGACGCAGCCCGTCGTGCTGTTTATGCACCACGGGATCGTGGATGAGCTGGACTACTGGATGGGCGAGGTGGGTCTCGTGCTCTTCGTCGCCATCGAGTCTGTCGTTTTTTCCTGGGTCTTTGGAATGGACAAAGGGTGGCGGGAGATGCACCTCGGGGCGGAGCTGCGCCTGCCCCGGTTCTTCTACTACATCATGAAATACGTGACCCCCACCGCCTCTGTCGTCATCTTCCTGTGGTGGTGCAGCGGAAGCCTTTGGGACAAACTGCTCATGAAGGGGGCCCTTCCCGGGGACCGGCCCTATCTCTGGCTGGCGCGGGGCATGATCCTGGCCGTGGCCGCGTTCCTGGTGTGGGGAATCCACCATGCCTGGAAGACACACCCCAAGTTCTTCGAGGAAGCGGGAAAAGACGGGGAGGGCGGCGAATGACCCCCTTCACCTGGTGCTACATGCTGTCCGTCTGGGCGGTGATCATCGCCGTCAACGCCTACTGCTTCTACCGCATCCTCACCCGGGGCGGACGGCGGGACGACTAGCGGCCGCGGTCAGTTCGCCGCCGCCGCGCACTGCATCGCCTCCACCCACCCGGCCGAGCTCCGCGGCGACGGGTGCGAGAGCATCCGGTTAAACGCGGCGATCTCGTCCGAGAGCGCGCCCCAGTCCCCGTTTTCGATCAGGGCCCCGTACCGGCCGAGAATGCGGCGCTCCCGCCCGTCATGCTGCGCCGCGCGGGCCAGCAGCCCCTGCCATCCCTCCACCTGCACGGGAAACCCCTTCCGCGCAAGATCCTCGCGCAGGGAGTCCCGGATTCTGGCGTGCCTGGCGGACCGCAGCGGACCCTCCGGCGCGGCGGGCGCCACCACCACGCTGTCCGGCTCCGCCTTCTCCGCGAAATAGACAGTCTCCGCGGCCGTGTGCGCATCGTCCCCGGCGCAGGGATAGAGGAAGCGGACCGCGCTGAAGATGCCGGCCATCCGGCACATGCGCACGGCGCGCCGGGCGTGGCTCACACTGATGCGCGCGCCGAAGTGGTCGTCCAGCAGCCGCTGGCTGCCCGAGGGCACCAGCCACTCGACCGCACGGCACCCCGACGCCCGCGCGAGCGCCCACACCGAGTCCGAAAGCGGCCCGGGAACGCATCCCGTGCTGTACTGGCACCGGTGGCCGCCCGACAGCAGGCCCGCCGCCACCTCGTTCACCGTCGTCGCCGACAGGTAGCCGTCCAGGTGGAAGGCCCCCAGCGGAACGGCCCGCTGCACCGCCCTGATCTCCGCCAGCACGGTCTCGGGGGCGTCCGGAGACTCCGCAGCCTCCGCCTCGAGGGATATGGGAAACAGGTGCAGTTTACCGCCGCCGAAAAGCGCCGGATACACCGACGGCTCATAGCAGGCAGGGGAGCCCTCCCCCGCGGCAGTGGCCGGCCGCGGCGCGGCGCCTTGCGGCCGCGCGCCAAGCGCCGCCTCCCCGAAGGAGACCGTCTCCTGCCGCACCTCAGGAAGCAGGCTCCGGAGGCGGTCGGCCACCATCTGGACCTGTCCCAGTTCCGCCCGGGTTTCGGCAAAATAGCAGACGGTCACGGGACGGTGCAGGGCGATGTCCGCGGCGATGTCGGAAAGCCAGCGGGAAAGGCCGTCGGCGCGCCGGCGTTGGCGCCAAAAGTCATACCACGAGACATCGGCGGCCTCCTCCATCGTGAAGAAGGAGAAGCGTTCCAGCCAGGAGGGCGTGGCATAATCCAGCACACGGGCCCCGTGTCCCGCCGCAAGCAGGGCCCCCGCCATCCGGGCCATGCGGTCCTTCGGCAAAAACACCTCCATCCGGAACGGTCCGGCGGGCACATAGACCAGCGCGTATTCCGGCCTCATCAGGCGTAAACCTCCCTGCGCCATTGGCGGTGACCGATGTTCACGGCAATCCTCTCCGGTGCGACGACAAGGCTACCACAACATATAGTCTCTTCACAACCAATCCCATGCCATATCTTGTCGTGATCATAGCA
>JAKPUV010001100.1 GCA_029554925.1 Candidatus Hydrogenedentota bacterium
CCATGCTCCAGCAGCTGCTGGTGTCCGTGGGCATGATGGTGATCGTGGGGCTGGTGAACCCCTTCGGCGCGCACAGTTCCGCGGCCTTCGGCATCGCCATGCGCATAGACCAGATCGCGTTCATGCCCGCCATGGCCGTCGGCATGGCCGTGGCCGCCCTCGCCGGGCAGAACATTGGCGCGGGGCGCCATGACCGCGTCCGCGAGGTGTTCCGGTCGGGCGTGGCGCTGAGCTGCGGCCTGACCTCCCTGGCGGCGGTGCTCGCCTTCTGCCTGCCCGCGTGGCTGATGGGCCTGTTCACGACCGAGGCCGACGTCATCGCCGTGGGCGCGACCTACCTCCGCGTCGCGAGCCTGGGCTACCTCCTGTTCGCCGTCATGTTCGCCGGCAACGGCGTGGTCAACGGCGCGGGCCACACGGGGGCCACCACGGTGTTCACCTTCATCGCCTTCTGGGCGGTGCGCATCCCCGTTGCGGCGTTCCTGTCGCAGCACTGGGGCCGGGTCGAGGGCGTGTGGTACGGCAATCTGGGGGGGCTGGCGGTGGGCATGGGCGTGAGCCTCGCCTACTACTTCTCCGGCCGGTGGAAGAGGCCGGTGATCCGGCGTGCGGCCCCGTAGCGCGGGGCGCACCGCCCGCCCGGGTCAATGACCCGGTCTCCGGAGGGGGCGGAAAAACAGACGTTCTTAAAAAGAAATGGCGTACCCGGAGGGACTCGAACCCCCAACCTTCTGGTCCGTAGGGACTAAAAGCGGGTTTTTCGAGTTTTCGCCCGCGCATCGGCGACGCTGTAAACCCTTTGTTTTCAAGTTTGTCTGACAAGGGAAGAATAACACACCTCGCATACAATTGCAAGTGATTTTACCCAAAACCGGGTAAATTACCTAGCAAGTTGTTTTCGGTGAGTGCATGAAGGGGTCAGGCATGACAAACACAATAGGACCGCGCCACAGCCCCGCAGAGCGCGTTTCTCCCTCCGGTGGTCTGTTCACCCGCCTCCGGTCGTGATCGTGCCTTGTGGGGCCTCTACGGCGGCCCAAAAGAAACCCCCGGCCAGCGGGTGCCAGCCGGGGGCGGGGAGAATGTCTCCCTATGCCGAGAAACTATTTGTCGCGTTGATGGCGAGCGCGCAGCATGTCGCCCAGCGGTAGGGCCTGTCCCGGCTCCGGGAAGGGGAA
>JAKPUV010001105.1 GCA_029554925.1 Candidatus Hydrogenedentota bacterium
GCCGGGGAAAGCACGCCGCTGGAGCTGCCCGTGGCCGGGGGCCTCTCGCTGGGCAGCGGCATGGGCCTGTCAAGCATGAGCATGCCCCCCCTCACCCCCGGCGAGACGGTCTACGTGGAGACTTTCGACCCCACCACCATGTCCGTCGGCCGGGCGAAACTGGAGGCCGTGGAAAAGGCGACGCTCACCGTGGGCGGCCAGGCCGTGGAAACGGTCCTCATCAACACCACCATCGGCGGCATGACCACGCGCGCCTGGGTGAACGAGAAGCAGGAGGTGGTGCGCGCCGAGACCCCCTTCGGCCTGAACCTGGAGCGCATTGACCCGCGCGACGCCCTGGCCCCCCTGAGCGACGACGAGCAGGCGGGCATGGTGCAGCGGCTGGCCGTGGTCCCCGCGGGAACTCCGCCGGTGCGGGACGCGGTCCGGATGCGGATCCGCGTGGACGGTGTCCCGGGCGAGCTGCTGCCGCCGGACGGGCCCGCCCAGCGGCGCTCGGGGAACGAGTACCTGCTGGAGCAGCTCCCGCCGCCCGCGCCGGGCGGGGAGACGGAGATGATCACGGGGCCGGAGGCGGAGCGGCACCTGCGCACGGACGCCTTCATCACCGTGGACCACCCGAAGGTCCGCGAACTGGCCGCCGGGATCACGGGCCAGGAGGAGGACCTGTGGACCCGGGCGCTCAGAGTCCACGACTGGGTGTACCAGAACATCGAGAAGACGGCCACGATGAGCATGCCCAGCGCCGTCGAGGTGCTGCGGACGCGGCAGGGCGACTGCAACGAGCACAGCGTGCTGTTCGCCGCGCTGGCGCGCGCCGCGGGGGTTCCCGCGCGGGTGGCCATCGGCCTCGCCTGGAGCGAGGCGCTGGCGGCCTTCGGCTACCACGCGTGGGTGGAGGTGTACGCCGGGCGCTGGGTCCCCATGGACCCGACCTTCGGCCAGCCCACCGCAGACGCCACCCACCTGAAGCTGTTCGACGGCAGTCTGGAGGAGTGGCCGCGGCTCCTGGGCTACGTCGGCAACCTGAAGATCGAAGTGCTTGAAGTGGAGGGACCATGACCGAGACGGCCGCGATCCGCACCGAGGGGCTCACCAAGCATTTCGGCGAGAAGACGGCGGTGCACCCGCTGGACCTGGACATCGCCCCGGGCACCTTCTACTGCTTCCTCGGCCCGAACGGCGCGGGCAAAACGACGACCATCAAGATGCTGACGGGGCTCCTGCACCCGAGCGGCGGACGGGCGCTGCTGGGCGGCCATGACATCCAGAAGGATCCGCTGTCGGCCAAGCGCCTGCTGGGCTACGTGCCGGACCACCCCTTCCTTTACGACAAGCTCACGGGCAACGAGTTCATGCAGTTTGTCGCCGGGCTCTACCGGATGACGCCGGCGGAGTACGCGGCGCGGTGCGCCCCCCTGCTGGAGATGTTCGAGATCGCCGCCGTGGCCGACCAGCTCATCGAGGACTACAGCCACGGCATGCGCCAGAAACTCTCTTTCGCGTCGTGCTTCCTCCACGACCCGAAGATCGTGGTCGTGGACGAGCCGTGGGTCGGGTTGGACCCCAAGAACATCCGCTTCGTCAAGGACTTCCTCAAACAGCGCTGCCGCGAAACGGGCCTCACGGTGTTCATGTCCACGCACACCCTGTCCATCGCCGAGGAGATCGCCGACATCGTGGGCATCATCCACCGCGGGCGGCTCCTGCGCGCGGGCACGGTGAACGAGATCAAGGCCCTGCGCCACACGGCGGGCGGGTCGCTGGAGGACGTCTTCCTCGAGATCACCCGGGATGAGGACGATCCGGGCGCGGCGGGCGGGGGCGCCGCCGGCGCATGAACCAGGTGCTCACGGTGGTCCGGGCGAAGCTGCGCATGGCGCGCCACGAGATCGCGGGCGTCCGCAACGAGTCGCGCCTGAAAATCGCCGTGATCTCCGTCTCCGCCCTGCTGCTGCTCGCGGGCATGTTCGTCTTCTTCTTCTCGGGCTTCCGGTGGATCGTCGCCTTCGGCGGGACCGGCGGCCCGGAGTACAACTTCGGCGAGCTGCTGATGACCCGGCTGCTCGGCCTGCTCTTCCTCTCCCTGTTCATGCTGCTGGTCTTCTCGAACGTGCTGGTCTCCTTCGCCACCCTTTACCGGTCCCACGAGGTGAAGAGGCTCATGCTGGCGCCCATGCGCTTTGACCACATTTTCCAGGCCCGCTTCTTCGAGTGCGTGGCCTTCAGTTCGTGGTCCATCGCCTTCCTCGGCGCCCCCATGTTCCTCGCCTACGGCCTGAGCATGC
>JAKPUV010001125.1 GCA_029554925.1 Candidatus Hydrogenedentota bacterium
ACCTGAGCATCGGCCAGGAGGGCGCGGCGGTCGGCGAGGCGCTCCACCTCACGGTGGACGACCACATCTACGGCAGCCACCGCAGCCACGGCGAGTTCATCGCCAAGGGGCTGCGGGCGGTGCAGGACCTCGCGGGCGGCGCGCTGGAGCAGGTCATGACGTCGTACTTCGACGGCGCGATCCTGAAGGTGGTGGAGGCGAACGACCCCGACTGGACCGGGCTTTCGCTGACCCCGGCGGGGAAGAAGAAGCCCGCGCTGGCGACGGGCGAGCCGGAGGAGCGGGGGATTGACTTCCTGCTCTACGGGCTGCTGGCCGAGATTTTCGCCCGCGAGACGGGCTTCCACAAGGGCATGGGCGGCTCCATGCACGCCTTCTTCCCGCCCTTCGGCGTGTATCCGGCGAACGCCATCGTGGGCGGCAGCGCGGACATCGCGACGGGCGCGGCGCTCTACAAGCGCATCGCCGGGCTCAAGGGCATCGCCGTGGCCAACATCGGCGACGCGTCCATCGGCTGCGGCCCCGTGTGGGAGGCCCTCGGCTTCGCGTCCATGGCGCAGTTCAAGAGCCTGTGGCCCGAGGTCGCCCGCGGCGGCCTGCCCATCATCTACAACTTCATGGACAACTTCTACGGCATGGGCGGACAGCCCATCGGCGAGACGGCGGGCTTCGACCGGCTGGCCCGCGTGGGCGCGGCGCTCAACCCCGAAAACATGCACGCCGAGGTGGTGGACGGGAACAACCCGCTGGCCCTGGCCGACGCCTACCGGCGCAAGCTGGAAGTCATCAAGAAGGGCGACGGCCCCGTGTTCCTCGACGTGCTGTGCTACCGCCAGTCGGGCCACTCGCCGAGCGACCAGTCGGCCTACCGCGAGCGCGACGAGATTGACCTGTGGCGCGCCGTGGACCCGCTGGTGGAGTTCGCCGGCAAGCTGACCGCCGAGGGCCTCGCCACGGAGGACCAGCTCGCCGAAATCCGCGACTACGCCACCCGCAAGGTCACCAAGGCCTGCCGCCTCGCCGCGAGCGACGCCATCAGCCCGCGCATGGTGCTCACGCCGCACGCCGGCGTGTCGCAGCTGCTCTTCTCCAACGTTGAGGAGAAGGAGCTGCCCGGCCTCGCCCGTAAGGAGGACATGCTCCAGTCCGTGGACGAGAACCCGCGCGTGAAGGCCATCGCCAAGAAGTCCCGCAGCGGCATCGCCGAGGACGGCTCGGTCCTCAAGGCGACCAAGGCGGTCACCCTCGGCGAGTCCCTCTTCGAGGTGGTCCTGCACCACTTTGCCAACGACTCCCGCGTCATCGCCTACGGCGAGGAGAACCGTGAGTGGGGCGGCGCCTTCGCCGTGTACCAGACCCTCAGCGAGACGGTCCCCTACCACCGGCTCTTCAACTCGCCCATCTCCGAGGCGGCCATCGTCGGCACCGCCGTCGGCGCGGCCATGGAGGGCGCGCGGCCCCTGGTCGAGCTCATGTACTGCGACTTCATGGGCCGCGCGGGCGACGAGGTGTTCAACCAGATGCCCAAGTGGCAGGCCATGTCGGCGGGCATCCTGAAGCTGCCCATCGTGCTGCGCGTGTCCGTGGGCGCGAAATACGGCGCGCAGCACTCGCAGGACTGGACCGCGCTCTGCGCGCACGTGCCGGGGCTCAAGGTCGTCTTCCCCGCCACGCCCTACAGCGCCAAGGGACTGCTCGCGTCGGCCATGCGCGGCAGCGACCCCGTCGTCTTCTTCGAGAGCCAGCGCCTGTACAACCAGGTGGAGGTGTTCCAGCCCGGCGGCGTGCCCGCCGAGTACTACACCCTGCCCATCGGCGAGCCCGCCGTCATGAAGGAGGGCAACGACCTCACCATCCTCACCTTCGGCGCAACGCTCTACCGCGCCATGGACGCCGCGAAGCGCTTTGAGCAGGAGTTCGGCGTCAGCGTCGAGGTCATTGACGGGCGCACCCTCGTGCCCTTCAACTACGGCCCCGTCGTCGAGTCACTCAAGAAGACCGGCAAGATCATCGTGGCCAGCGACGCCTGCGAGCGCGGCAGCTACCTGCACACCGTCGCCGGGCAGCTCAGCCAGATTGCCTTCGACGAGCTGGACGCCCCCGTGTGCGTCGTCGGCGCGCAGAACTGGATCGTGCCGCCCGCCGAGATGGAGGAGGACTACTTCCCGCAGGCCTTCAGCTTCCTCGACGCGTACCACCAGCAGATCCGACCCCTGCCGGGCTACACCCCGAAGATCACCCGCACCCCTGAAGAGATGATCGCCCTCAACCGCCAGGGCATCTGACTGCGGGGAACGACCGCCCGAAAAACGCATCCCCCGGAGCGCGCACCCGCCGCTCCGGGGGATGTTTTTGTCTGTGTTCTTCCCGGCGCCCCCCGGCGCCGCCCTATGACGTCCCGTCGCAGCGCGCGGCCGCGTCGGTCACGGCCCGCCGCTCGGGGCTGCCTTCCGCCGTCTGCCCCGCGGCCGCCGCCAGTTCGGCGCGGCCCTCGTCGGCGCGGCCCAGGGCGCACAGCAGCGCGCCGAGGTTCACCCGCGCCGTGAGAAAGGCCGGGTCGGCCTCCAGCGCGCGGCGGTAGGCCGCCTCCGCCCCGGGGGCGTCGCCCAGCCGCGCGCGCATGAAGCCCAGGTTGTTCCACGCCGCCGCAAAGGCGGGGTCCGCCTCAGCCGCCTTCAGATACCGCTCCGCCGCGCCCGCCGCGTCGCCCCGCGCCTCGGCGCAGCGGCCCAGGCTGTACAGCGCCCGCGCGTCGCCGGGGTCCGCCTCCAGCGCGCGCTGGAACTCCGCCTCCGCGTCCTCCGCCTTCCCCAGGTCGAGGAGGGCGTTGCCGAGGTTGATCCGCGCGAGCAGGAAATCCGGGCGCGCCGCCAGCGCGGCGCGGTAATGTTCAGCGGCCTCCTCCGGGTGGCCCGACGCGGCCAGCAGCCAGCCGAGGTTGTTGTGCGCCTCGGCAAAGTCCGGCTTGAGCGCCAGCGCGCGGGCGTACTCCTCCGCCGCGCCAGGCGGATCGCCGGCGGCCGCGCGCGCTCGGCCCAGGTCATACACCGCGTAGGGGTCCGCGGGCCGGAGCCGGGCCGCCTCCGCTAGGTGCTCCACGGCCTCCGCCGCCGCGCCCGTCTCCAGCAGCAGCCGCCCGAGGTTCCCGCGCGCGGGGGCGAAGAACGCATTTGTCTCCACGGCCCGCCGGTAGTGTTCCAGCGCGGCCGCCGGGTCGCCCGAGCGCTCGGCCTCCACGCCCAGATTCAGATGGGCCGCCGTGTTCGCGGGGTTGTGCGCCAGCGCTTTCCCGTACCATTCCCGCGCCCCGGCCGCGTCGCCCGCGCGGGCGCGCAGGCGGCCCAGGTTGTTGCACACGAGCGACGGGTCCGCGCCCGTCTCCAGGGCCTCCAGATACTCCTTGGCGGCGCTCTCCAGGTCGCCCCCCTCCGTGTGCGCCAGCGCCCGGCGCAGGTGCCAGGTGCCCTCCGAGGGGGTGTAGCCCGCGAAGTCGCGGGACGCCGCCAGCCAGAGCAGCGCCGCGGCGGCCGCCCAGGCCAGCGCGGGCCGCCACGCCCCGCGCCGCAGGCGGCCCAGGGCGAAGGCGACGCCGTAGCCGGCGAAGAGGATCATGCACGGCAGCAGCGGCACGCGGTACCGGCCCGCGATGAAGTAGGGAAGCACGGAGAGGAAGTAGACCGGCACAAAGAGCAGCGCCGCGCCCGCCCCAGTCCCCGCCCCCCGCCGCCGTGAGAGCATCCATGCGCCCGCCCCGGCGAGGAACAGGGCCAGCAGCAGGGGGAATCCGGGCAGCGGCCCGAGGACGGCGGAGCGCTGTTTGTCCAGCTCCACCACCGTGTCGTTGGTCACCTCGCGCGGCCCCCAGAAGAGCAGGGTCTTGCGGAGCGTGTTCTTCAGGAACAGGCCGGGGTTGTGGGCGATGAAGTCGAGCCCCTCGCGGTAGAAGTACCGGTTGGCCTCGGAATGGGAGACGTGGTCGCGGTTCAGTTTGCGGGCCACGCCGCGCACAATGGCCGGGTAGTCGAAGCAGCTCCAGTTGTCCACCCCGGCCAGCTCGCGCAGGCCGGGCACGCGCGGCTCCACCAGGCTCGCCTCCGCGTTGTTCCCCACGAGGAAGTTGATGCCGCCGTAGGAGGAGAGGAAGACGAAGTCGCGGGCGACGCGGTAGTTGCGGACGAAGACGGGGGCCGTCACAGCCAGCAGGCCCAGCGCCAGCAGCGCCGCCGCGGGCAGCCAGCGCCGCAGCAAACCGCGCCGCCGCGCCGCGCCCCACATCCACAGGAGCAGCGCGGGCAGGAAGAGCAGGCCGTTGGGCCGGAACAGGGCGAACAGGCCGAGCAGCAGCCCCAGCGCAAGGCCCAGCCCCGTCCGCGGGCGCGCCGCCCACGCGGCGGCCGCGTGCATCAGCAGCAGCACGAGGAGGACCACGACGGCGGGATAGGTGAGCTGGGTCTCGTAGTAGGGGAAGACCCAGTAGCCCGCCATGAACAGCGCCGTCCAGAAGGCGGCCCCCGGCCCGAAGAGGCGGCGCGCCAGCAGCCACGCCAGCAGGGCATTGAGCAGGCCGAGGGAAAGCTGGACGATGCGGGGCGCCCAGTCGTTTACGCCGAAGACCGCGTAGACCCCGGCGAGGAAGAAGGGGTATCCCGGCGGGCGCCCGTAGGGGGTGGTGCGGATTTCGGGGTCCGGCATGCCCTCGGGCGGGGTCCAGTCGCCCGTGACCAGGGCTTCGGCCCAGTGGGCGTTGTACTGCGGGTCGTAGAGCGGGTGGGAAAACTCGGGGGACTGCGCGGCCTCGCCCAGCCAGGCCAGGCGCAGCCCCGCGCCGAGCAGCAGCACCAGCGCGAGGGCCAGCAGCTCCCCCCAGGGGAAGCGTCGGGCGGTCGGCGGGGTGTCGCTCATGGTGCGGGGGTCTCCGGTTCGCGCCCTATCTTACCCCAAACCGCGCGGAACGGGCATGCCCAAAGACGGAACCGCCCCCGGACCTCGGGGTCCGGGGGC
Organism: Candidatus Hydrogenedentota bacterium; assembly: GCA_029554925.1. Lineage (GTDB taxonomy): Bacteria > Hydrogenedentota > Hydrogenedentia > Hydrogenedentales > CAITNO01 > JAAYBR01. The sequence goes on from JAKPUV010001125.1 coordinate 5,002, forward strand.
GGGGAAAAGCGGGGGGCCGGGCTACTTGTTGAGGATCTTCTCGACGCGCGGGGCCTGGATGCGCTCCATGAGCGGCATCTGGCCGACGAGCGGCCGGGCGTAGCGGAGGAAGTCGTCGGTCACGTAGTTGCCCTCGGCGTTGATGAAGCCCGCGGGCATCTCGGTGGAGTGGCGTGCGACGGTCTCCAGCGGCGTCAGGAAGTAGGACACGGCGTAGTCGCCCTCGCGCTTGATGGCGACGGACCCGTCCACGTTGTGCCAGATGGCGTACTGGGCGGCCTTCTCGCCGACCTCGCGGGCCTCGTACTGGTCGACCTCGGACACGCAGCCGAGGAAGGAGCGCTGGAGGTAGCCGAACGTGTCCGACCGGACGCGCTTGATGCCCATGGCCTTGACGTCGGCCGCGAGCAGGTCGCCGAGGGCGCCGGTGCCGGAGAGCTGCACGTTGCCGTGCGAGTCCTTCTCGCCGCCGGTGAAGGCGGTGATGATGGGCGTGCCGTTCTCGTCCACGATCCCCTCGGAGGCGGCGATGACGCAGCGGCCGTACTTCTCGTACACGGCCTTGACGTCGGCGAGGAACTTCTCCTTCACGAAGGCGCGCTCGGGCAGGTAGATGAGGTGCGGGCCGTCGTCCGGATACTTCTTCGCCAGGGCGCTGGCGGCGGTCAGGAAGCCCGCGTGGCGGCCCATGACCACGCCCACATGCACGCCGGGCAGCGCGCGGTTATCAAGGCCCAGGCCGATAAAGCTCTGGCCCACGAACTTCGCCGCGCTGGGGTAGCCGGGCGTATGGTCGTTGTGCATCAGGTCGTTATCGATGGTCTTGGGGATGTGGATGGCGCGGAATTCGTAATGCGATTTTTCCGCCTGCTCGTTGACGATGCGCACCGTATCGGCCGAGTCGTTGCCGCCGATATAGAAAAAGTAGCGCACGTTGTGCATACGGAACACATTGAATATCTCTTCGCAGTATTTTTCATCCGGCTTGTCGCGGGTAGAGCCCAGCGCGCTGGACGGGGTCACGGCCACGCGTTCCAGATTGTTGGTGGTCTCCTGCGTCAGATCCAGAAAGTTCTCGTTGATGATGCC
>JAKPUV010001128.1 GCA_029554925.1 Candidatus Hydrogenedentota bacterium
TGTGCAGCCTTCAGGGACGCGCGGCGAATCTGGGGCTGCTGGACGTGTGGGCCTCCCTCCCGCCGGACGCCGGGGCCGCCCTGCTGCTGAATTTCGGCACCCGCCGCGACTCCGTGCTTACCCCCCTGCTGGTCGAGCAGGCCCAGTCCGCCGACCCTTCCATGCGCGCCGCCGCACTGGAGGGGCTGGTGCGCTCCGGCGCGCCGGAGGCCGCCCCCGTGCTGGCGAAGGCGCTGCTGGACGCCCCCGGGGCGGAGCGTCCGCCCCTGGAGGACCAGGTGCGCCGGCTGGCCAACGACCTGCGCGACCACAACCAGCCCGAGGCGGCGGGAAGGGCCTACCTCGCCCTCTACCGCACCACTGCGGATCCGGACCTCAAGGCCGCCGCGCTGGAGGGTGTCCGCCGGTATCCCGTGCCCGAGGCCTTTGACATCGTCATGGGCATGCTCGCCTCCGGCGACGCCGAATCCATGCCCGTTGCGGGCATGATCGGCGTGGCCATGGCGGCCATGGACGCGGGGAAGAAGGAGGAGGGGCAGAAGATTCTGGACACCCTGATGACCAAGATGGGCGACCCCGCCACGGCCCGCCAGGTGATTGAGGCCCTCGGGCGCATGCCCGATCCCGGGCGCTACGCCGGACAGCTCGGTGCGATCCAGAAGTGGCGGGTCGTCGGCCCCTTTGACTGGACCCCGGCCGACGGCTTCGCGAAAACCTTCATCAACGAGCCAAATGTGGACCTGTCCGCTACCTACGACAAGGGGCAGCAGTGGAAGCCTCTGGAAACCGGCCACCTCGCCGGGCATCTGGACCTCACCGGTCCCCTGGAAATGCGGGACAACGCCGCGGCCTTCGCCCACTGCGTGATCTCTGTGTCGGAGGACATGGACGCCACCCTGCGGGGCGGATCCGATGACGGCCTCAAGATATGGGTCAACGGCGAACTGGTGCATGAGAACGACGTGGACCGCGGCTACGCCCCCGACAGTGACGTCGCCCCCGTGAAACTCAAAGCCGGGAAGAACACCGTGCTGGTCATGATCTCCCAGCGCATGGGTGGCTGGAATTTCGGCCTGCGCCTGACCCGGCCCGACGGCACCGTGCCCGCCTTCACCGTGGAATGAACCCAAACGCATCTGGAGAAAACATCATGCGCGCATTTTCACTCCTCTTTGCCGGGGCCCTGCTGGTGTCCGGCCTGTCCTTCGGCGCCGAGCCCCCTGTTTTTGAGGGCCGCCGGATTGGCACCGGCACCTATGAGGCCGCCGCCATCTTTGACGTGAACAACGACGGCGTCCTCGACCTGTTTTCCGGCGGGTTCTGGTATCCGGGCCCCGGATTCGACCGCGCCATCAAGGCCTGCGAGCCCATGTACCAGGACACCTATTACGACGACTTCTCGAACTACCCCCTGGACGTGAACGGGGACGGCTACCTCGACATCGTCACCGGCGGCTGGTGGGGCATGAACCTCTCCTGGCGGGAGAACCCCAAGGGCCAGGAGACCGAGTGGACCACCCACCTCGTGGCCGAGGTGGGGAACGTCGAACGCACCCTCTTCTGCGACCTCGACGGCGACGGCGTGCCCGAGGTCATGCCCGTGACAAATCCCGTGCACATCTTCAAGCTCAAGCGGGACGCCCAGGGAAAGGGCGCCGGCGGCTTTGAGCAGTTCACCGTCGCCGTGAAGGGCGGCGGCGGCCACGGCGCGGGCGCGGGCGACATCAACGGCGACGGCCGCCCCGACCTCGTCTTCGCCGGCGGCTGGTTCGAGAACCCGGAGAACACCTACGACATGAACGCCTGGGTGTGGCACCCGGAGTTCGAGGCCCCCATGGCCAGCATTCCCATGCTCGTGCACGACGTGAACGGCGACGGGCTGGCCGACCTCATCATCGGCGAGGCGCACAACTACGGCCTCTACTGGCTGGAGCAGGGAAAGGCCGACGGCAAGCGCACCTGGACCAAACACGAAATCGAGACGCGCCGCTCCCAGTTCCACGACCTCCAGCTCCACGACATGGACAACGACGGCAAGCCCGACCTCGTGACGGGCAAGCGCTATTACGCCCACAACGGCCACGATCCGGGCGCAAACGACCCCGTCGGCCTCTACTACTACCGCATCAACGGCGGCGCCTTCGAACGCGTCACGGTGGACTACGGCACCCCCGACAAGCACAGCGGCGCGGGCATCTACTTCTGGGTCGAGGACGTGGACAAGAACGGCTGGAAGGACATCCTCGCCCCCGGCAAGGAGGGCCTCTACCTCTTCCTAAACCAGGGTCCCGCCCCCGCCCCGCCCGCCAAGTAACCCCAACAAAAAAAGCCGCGCGTTCCCAAACGGAACGCGCGGCTTGTGTTTTTCCACTGGTGGAGCAGTGGGGGATCGAACCCCAGACCTCCGCATTGCGAACCCAGCCAGACGGCAACAGGCCGACTCCGTGCGGTGCTCTAAACCCTTGATTTCAAATGTTGTCTGACACGGGAAGTATAACACGCCTTGCGCACAATTTCAAGCGATTTCACGCAAAACCGGGTAGTACTACCCGGCAAATTATCCTGGGGTCGAGGGGCTCGGCTACCATACAGCCCCGCAGACGCGTTTTCTCCCCTCAGCCGTCCGCACACCCGCTTCCGGTCGTGATCGTGCCTCCTGCGGCCTCTCCGGCGGCCCAATGACAAGCCCCCGGCCTCACACGGAAGCCGGGGGACGGGATGCGGCGCATTAGTCGGCCTCGACGCCTTCCAGTATCTGCGGGGCCGTCCGCTTGAAGTACTCCACCGTGCTCTCCGGCGCGTTCCTTCTGGCGGGCTCGGGGCGACGCGGCCTGGTCTTGATGTAGCGCACCTCCGGCGGCGGCGGCGGGGTGTAGGGGTACAGGCGGTACTCGCGGTTGCAGGTGCGGCACCTGCGGGTATTCGCAGACGCCCGCGACGTGTGCCAGGACCCGCAGGTGCCGCAGGGGGGCGGTTTCTTTTCCATCGTGACTCCCTTCTTGGGTTGTTACCGTTCCATAAC
>JAKPUV010001129.1 GCA_029554925.1 Candidatus Hydrogenedentota bacterium
CATGAAGGAAGCTGGGGCGAAGGGCGCGGCTATCACCAACGCAGGCGGAAAGCGGGGGTGCGCAAATTTACGCACCCCCGAAGAGCCGGAGGAAAAGCACCGTGCCTCTGATGATGCCGCAGCCATGCTGTCTGTTTCTTCCCGTGCCGTTAGGGCCGCCAAGAAGGTGCAACAGGCCGCGCCAGAACTCGCCGAAAAAGTGAAGGCCGGGGAGGTCTCGCTGAACGCCGCCGCGCAGGAAAAAAGAAACCCCCGGCCAGCGGGTGCCAGCCGGGGGCGGGGAGCATGTGCCCCTATGCCGAGAAACTATTTTTCGCGCAGATGTCGAGCGCGGAGCATGTCGCCCAGCGGCAGGGCCTGACCCGGCTCCGGGAAGGGGAACACCGTCTCCCGGCTCCGGGCAACGGCGCGGATAGCCTCGGAAAGTTTTCCGTTAGGCTCCTGCGGTCGGACAGCCTCGGCCAGTGCGGCGCGGATCATGCGGGCGAGGGGGGTGTTACTCTCCATTGGAAGCATCCTCCTTGAGCATGTCGGTTATCAGGCGGTGCCCAGTGGCCAGCCGCGCGACGGCGAGGGCGCGGAAGCTCCGGGGTGAACACGCCGCCCCAAGGCGCCCGGTTCGCTTCGGGTATGCCGCTGAAAACTCGCGGACCCGCCCCTCGGCCTGATGATGCAGCACATGGAGCCGCAGGGCCGCCGCGTGCATCTCCGCCACGGCGCGCTCGATGATCACGGCCTCGGCGTCCTGGGCCGCGTGAAGCTCCGCCAGGGCGTCGCCGACTTCCGCGCGCGCCTCCGGCTCGGCATCTGCGCGGGCAATGCGGACGGCCTCGGCGTGGGCGCGCAGAACGGACTCCAAGTCTGCGACTTCCCCCCGGTGTTTGGTGATCCCCTTGCGCGCCGTCTGTCCTCCCTCGCCGTCGGCGAGTTCCTGCGCAAGGTCGGCCTCGGCGCGGCTCAGTCCGCCGCGCGCGGCCTCCAGTTCGTGGGCGATGACGGCGGCGGCGGCGGCGGGGTGTAGGGGCACAGGCGGTACTCGCGGTTGCAGGTGCGGCGAAAGGGTGCGCAAATTTGCGCACCCTTTCTCCAGGCGGTACTCGCGGTTGCAGGTGCGGCACCTGCGGGTATTCGCAGACGCCCGCGACGTGTGCCAGGACCCGCAGGTGCCGCAGGGGGGCGGTTTCTTTTCCATCGTGACTCCCTTCTTGGGTTGTTACCGTTCCATAAC
>JAKPUV010001163.1 GCA_029554925.1 Candidatus Hydrogenedentota bacterium
CCCACAACAACGTGGCGCGCATGAAGCGCCTGCTGGACACGCCGGTGGACGACGGCGGCGAGCCCGTGGCCGCGCGGTTCATCCCCCTCGCGCGGCCGTCCCTCGGGCCGGAGGAGGAGGAGGCCGTGCTGGGGGCCCTCCGCAGCGGCTGGCTCACCTCGGGGCCGCAGATCCAGACCTTCGAGCGCATGTTCGCCGAGACGACCGGTGCGGCAAACACCGTGGCCGTGTGCTCCTGCACCGCCGCGCTGCACCTGTGCCTCGCGCGCCTCGGGCTGAAGCCCGGCGACGAGGTCGTCACGCCGCCCGTCACCTGGGCCTCCACGGGCAACACGCTGCTCAACATGGGGCTCGTGCCGAAATTTGTGGACGTGTCGCCGGACACGCTCAACCTGAACCCCGACCTGCTGGAGGCCGCCTTCACGGAGCGCACCCGAGCCGTCATCCCCGTCCACCTCGCGGGGCACCCCGCCGACATGGACCGGATCAACGAGATCGCGGCGCGCCGCGGCGTGGCGGTCATCGAGGACGCCGCCCACGCCCTCGGCGCGGCGTACGGCGACGGCACGCCTGTCGGCGCGGGGAAGAACCCCGCCTGCTTCAGCTTCTACGCCATCAAGAACATCACCACCATGGAGGGCGGCATGATCACCGCGCCCGACGCGGAGTCCGCCGCCGGGCTGCGCCTCCTCGCCTCCAACGGCATGAGCGCCACCGCGTGGGACCGCTACGGCCGCAGCGCCGTGCCAGCCCCCGCGCAGGTGCTGCAGCCCGGCTTCAAATACGCCCTCGGCAACGTCGGCGCGGCCATGGGCATCGAGCAGCTCAAGAAGTTCGCCGCGTTCAAGGCCGCGCGGACGCGTCTCGCCGCCATGTACCGCGCCGTCCTCGGCGACGTGGAGGAGATCGTCCTGCCCCCGGACTGCGCCCGCGGCACCCACGCGTGGCACCTGTTCATGGTCCGCCTGCGGCTGGACAAGCTCAGCCGCTCCCGCGACG
>JAKPUV010001140.1 GCA_029554925.1 Candidatus Hydrogenedentota bacterium
TGGGCGGGTTTCCGGAGCGCACCCCCCTCAACCCGCAGATCACGGGGAAAGGGGAGGGGAACGGCTTCCGCTATGAGAAGATCCTCTTCGAGAGCCGCCCGAAGTTTTTCGTGACGGCCCTCCTGTTCCTGCCCCCGGACCCGGGGCCGCATCCCGCCGTGCTGGTGCCCTGCGGCCACAGTGAAAACGGCAAGGCCTATGAGAACTACCAGCGCCTCTGCATCGGGTTCGCGCGGAATGGAATGGCCGCGCTGATTTACGACCCCGTGGACCAGGGCGAGCGCGGGCAGCTTCTCACACCGGACGGCAAGACGGCGCACCCTGGCACGACGGGCCACATGCTCTCCGGGACCGGCTCCATCCTGCTGGGGACCAATCTCGCGCAGGTCCGCATCTGGGACGGCATGCGCGCCCTGGACTACCTCGAAACGCGGGAAGACATAGACCGGACGCGGCTTGGCTGCTGCGGCAACTCCGGCGGCGGCACGCTCTCCAGCTACCTCATGGCCCTCGACGACCGCATCTACTGCGCCGCGCCCGCGTGCTACCTCACGTCCATGAGGCGCCTGCTGGAGACCATCGGCCCCCAGGACGCCGAGCAGAACCTGTTCGGCCAGGCGGCCTTCGGCATGGACCACGCGGACTACCTCTGCATGCGCGCCCCCAGGCCCACCCTGATGTGCTGCGCCACCAAGGACTTTTTCGACATCCAGGGGGCCTGGGACACCTACCGCTCCGCCAAGCGCGTGTTCGGCAACCTCGGGTTTCCCGAGCGGCTGGACCTCGTCGAGGCGAACGAGGAGCACGGCTACACGCCCCTCCTCCGCCAGACTACCATCCGCTGGATGCGCCGCTGGTTGCTGGGGAAGGACGATCCGGCGGTCGAAGGGGAGTTTGACGTCCTCACGGAGGAGGAATCCCACTGCGCCCCCGGCGGCCAGGTGCTGAATCTGGAGGGCGCGCGATCGGTCTACGACCTGAATCGCGACCGGCTGGAGTCCTTGAAAAAGGCGTGGCGGAAGCCCGAGGCGAAGGAACTCGCCGGGGGGGCCATGGACGCCGCCGGCGTTTCCGCCGCCCCGGTCTGGGAGGAGGCGGCGGGCTCCTGGGAGGGATGCGCCGTCCGGCGGCTGGTGCTCCAGCCCGAGCCGGGGGTGTTCCTCCCCGCTGTGCGGGTTACCCCCGCGTCGGTCACCGGTCTCCGCATCGTGGCCTGCCGGGAGGGAAAGGCCGTCTGGCTGGGCGGGGCGGACGCGTTGCGCGCGCTGGTAAGCCGGGGCGAGGACGTGCTGGTGGTGGACCTGCGGGACACGGGGGAGACCTTCTCCGTCTCCGCCCACAAGCCCTGGGACGAACCTTTCGGCGGCAACTGGCAGACCTTTTTCCGCGCCTACCTGCTGGGGCGGTCAGTC
>JAKPUV010001204.1 GCA_029554925.1 Candidatus Hydrogenedentota bacterium
GGGGTCTGGTGGTCCACGCTGGGAATGAACCCGCCGGTCTTCATGAGGGGCACCAGCCGCTCAAACTCCGCGCGCATGGCGGCTTCCCCGTGGGGCATCACCATCTTGTCATAGTGCCCGACCAGGGCGAACTCCGGAAACTGCCGCCGCAGGGCCATGCCGTCCACCCCCGCCTGCCGCTCCAGGGGCAGCACCCCCTCGACCCCCGCGCGCTCCAGCCAGGGCACCATGGCCGTCACGTCGCCGTCCGTGTCCACGACGGTGAGCATGCCCATCTCCTTCACCCGCGCGAGGAGGGGACGGTAGTAGGGGGCGATGAACTCATCGAACAGCCCCTCGCCGATCATGGGCCCCTTGTTGAAGGACATGTCCTCCGCCAGGGTCAGGAAGGTGGGAACGCAGCTCCGCTCCACCTTCTCCAGTATCTCCAGGTTGAACGCCAGCAGGTCCCGGTTGATCGCGTGGATCAGTTCGGCGTCCTCGATGAAGGCGTACATGAGCTTCACAAAGCCCATGAGTGTGCGCGGGAACCAGAAGAAGCCCTCCAGGGTGATCCAGACCACCGCGTCGCCGCGCGCCTGGCGGGCCGCCCACGCCTCCATGCCCCGGATGGACTCCGAGTGGTCCGGGAAAAAACTCGGCTTCACGCGCAGATAGTCGTCCATGTCCGACACCACGCCCTCGACATGGTGCTGGGCCGCCTCAATCGTGGGCTGGGTCGTGCTGAACCAGAACTGCTTGTACGGATCCAGCCCGAACCACTCGTGAATCTCGAAGATGTCCGTGAGGGAGGGGGGCAGCCCCTCGCCGTGCCACCGCTCGATGGTCTTGTCCCACCACATCGCCCATTCCCACCGGGGAAGCCGGTCCACGGGCTGCCGGGCCATCACCGCCCGGAAACGCTCCACATGGTTCATGCCTACTAATCCTTCTCACGCGCCTGAAACGCGCACGGCGCCCACACCGTCATTTGGGAACGCGGAAGACATTCTTCTCCCCGGCCCGCAGTCTGTAACAGGAAAATCCGAACCGCTGCGCGCCTTCCGCAGGGGGAAGCGAACAGCTCGTCCCCTCGGGAAGCACCAGGGTGGCGTCGCACCCTTTCGGCACAGCCAGGGTCACTTCATGGCCCCCGCCGTCCGCCTCGGCCTTAAGCTCAAAGGGCCCAAGAACCGTGTGCGTGACCACCTCCAAATCCCCGATGTCCCCCAACTGCGGGCGCACATCACAGGTGGCGAACCCCGGAGACGTTGCCCGGATGCCCGCGATGTCCATGTGCAGAAAATACAGCGGCACCACGGGGCAGTGGCTCCACTCCGCCGTGGAATCCGCAGGGGCCTCCCACATTTCCTGAAGCGTGTTGTTGAGCAGCACGGAGCCCATGGTCGCCCACTTGGACCGGAACTCCGACACGACCACGTCGGCCCGGCCCCGCCTTGCCAGCGCCCAGTACCGCCAGTGCGCGTTTGCCGGATAAGAGAGCCCCATTTCCGGAGGACACTCCACCAGCGCACGGAGCGCCGCGTCGGCGACGCCCCCGGGGCTCTGGACAAAAAGAATGGACATCGCCAGCGTCCGGTCGGACAAACGGACGGCGCCCTCCTCCGCCAGGAACGGAAGGTTGTCCACGAAAAGCCCCCGCTCCGCGTCCCAGAACCGTTTCGTGGCGGCGGCCAGCAGTTCGGCCCCCGTCCGCAGACACTGTTCCGACCTTTCGTTGTCCCCGAACGCCTGGGCCAGCGGGGCTAGGGCGCGTGTGTACATGGCCGCCGCGTAGAGGTTGAACGCGCACTGCTTGTGCGACGGCTTCTTGAACGCCAGATGGTCCATCCAGACCGTGGGGATGCCGAG
>JAKPUV010001205.1 GCA_029554925.1 Candidatus Hydrogenedentota bacterium
CTGGCGTCCTTCACGGTCGGGGCGTCCCTGGAAGACCTGGGAAACCTTTCCCGGCGCCTTCGCGCCTGCGGGGCGGTGGCGGGGGTGGCCGTGGAGGCGACGCGGCATCCGGTGGTGGGGCACCTGCTGTCTGCGGGCTTCACCGTGTACGCCGTCAACCCCAAGCAGTCCAAGAACTGGCGGGGCTGCGCCTCGGTGTCCGCCAGCAAGAGCGACGCGCGGGACGGGCTGGTTCTGGCCGTGGAGCTGGCGGGACGCCACGAGTCGCTGCGCCCGATGCGGCGGGAGGATCCGGCGGTCGCGGAGCTGGCGGGGCTGTGCGAGAAGATCCGGGAGCTTGTGGACGAGCGCACGGCGCTGGCGCAGCGCCTCAAGGCGACGCTGGGCCAGTATTATCCGGGCGCGCTCGTCTTCTTCAGTGACTGGACCTCGCCGGTGGCGTGGCGCTTTGTGAAGCGCTTCCCCCGCCCGAAGACGCTGGCCCAGGCCCGCAAGGAGACGCTCTGCGCGTTCCTGAAGAGTAATCGGGTGGGTCTGCGGCCCTTGTGGCTGGAGCGCATCGAGGCCCGCGGCGACGCGGCGCGCTGGCCGCTGCCGGCCGACAGCGCGGCCCTGGAGGCCGTGGCCCTGGCGACGGTCGCCCAGCTGCTGGCCCTCCAGCCCCACATTGACAAAATGGACCGCCTCATCGCCGAGCAGTCCAAGGAGGTCCCGCAGACCAAGCTGATGAAAAGCCTGCCGGGCGCGGGCAAACGACTGGCGCCCGCGCTGGCCGCCATGGCCGCCCTGACCACCTCGGGCGAAAAGCACAACCTGGAATCCCTGCGCTGCGTCTCCGGCGTGGCGCCCGTGGAGGACAAGAGCGGCAGGCGCCAGCGCGTCCGAGCGAGGCGGCGGTGCAACAAGCACTGGCGCGACGTGCTGCACCTGTACGCCCACTGCTCCATTAATTGCTGCGACTGGGCCAGAGCCTTCTACGACATGCACCGTGAGCTGGGGGACAACCATGCCGGCGCCCTGCGAAAGCTGGCAGACAAATGGCTGAAGATCATCCACCGCATGGTCGAAGCCAACGAACCCTACGACGACCTCCGCCATGTCCAGTCATTAAGAAACCACGCCAGCTGGTTCCATCGCGCGCCCTGTGGAAAACCCGGTGGAAAACTCCATTGAAA
>JAKPUV010001253.1 GCA_029554925.1 Candidatus Hydrogenedentota bacterium
CACAGTGGAGTCGAGGCCGCCGCTGAGCAGCACAACGGCGTCTCCGGGGATTTTCTCCATAACGCTCTCCAGTCCAAACGTTCGGCGCCTCCTAAAATCCAAGACAAGGCCGGCGGGACGCCGGCGGTACGTGCCGGGGCCGTCTTATAGATTCGAACGCGCGGGCGAAAGGGCGCAGGCGATCCAGCCGCCCTTTTCCAGCGTCAATCCCTCCGGGAAATGGAGGGTCAGCACTCCGTCGCGCACGCGGCTTTTCGCCCGGACCGTCCCGCCGGCGGTCTCAGCCTTGACAGACACCGCCGCCATGCCGTCGGGCAGGCCCAGGCGCAGCTCGTTCAGGCGGAGTCGGCCCCATTTCACGTCCACGCGGTTGCGCTGGACTTGCCCGTCGCGCTCCTGCGAAAAGACGACCCAGCCTTCGGCGGTGGTGAAGGGCGCGCTGAAATGCTCCGGGGTCATGCGGGGGGCGAAGCCAAGGATGCCTTTCGGGCCGTGGTGGTAGAACCCGGCCAGGGCGAGATAGACGCCCCAGCTCGCCATGGCGCGGGCGTAGTGGTCGCCGCACTCGATCTCGTTGTAGGGGTTGAAAAGATTCGGATGATAGCGGTCGTGCACGGCACGACAGATGGACAGGGCCTCGTCGAGCATGCCCTCGGCGGCCAGGTGTCCGGCGACCTGGTACTCAATGCCGGTCCAAACCTCCTCGCGGTAGAGCACGCCCTCCTTCTGATAGTTGCCGTGGGGCCAGGTGCAGGTGATGAGCCCGGCCTGGCCGGGGGAGATGAACCAGCGGAAGGGCGGGTATTCCTGGTTGTAGGGGCTGATGTCGGGGGTCCAATTGTACCGCCAGACGGCCTGAAGCGCGGAGCGCACCTTGTCACGGTCGTAGAGGTAGCCCAGCCCGAGCTGCTCCGCCCAGCCCTGCCCGAACATCTGGTCGGAGAGGCACCCGTCGGCGTACTGGTGCTTGGGATGTTTCTTCAGGTCCACCTCCTGGATGAAGTACTCGCCGTTCCACAGCCGCTTTTCGGTGATCTTGCGGCCGCGCTCGCGGATGTTCCGCGCGCGACGGGCGAAATCCAAATCACCGACCTCCTCCGCCATCTCCTCGGCCGCGCGCAGCGCGCAGAGGTAGAGGCTGCCCACAAAGGTGTTCGCTCCATAGAAGTTGATGTCGAAGGTGTTGTGCTGGAGGTTCTCGATGATCCCGTCCTCATTCTCGTCCTGGGCGATCGAGTACTCCAGGGCCTTTTTGATGCGGGGCCAGTTGCGCTTGAGGAAGGCGTCGTCGGGCGACATGAGGTGGTCGCGGTAGGCCTTCAGGATGGTGCCGCACTGCCCGTCGGCGGCGTACTTGTCATCGCTGCGAAAGCCCACCAGACCGGTTTCGGGGTGAAACCCGCCGCCCTGGGCGTTGTCGAAGAAGTCCTGCATCTCGCGGACGCTGCGGGTCAGCTCCGGGAAGAGGCGGCCCTCGGTGTGGGAGTAGTTCCACACGTGGGTGCAGGTGCCGTGGCAGCAGGTGACGCCCTCATAGGCGTAGAAGCGGCCGTTGGCCCACCACTGGCAGGTGCCGGTGGACAGGGTGGACACGGTGGACAGCAGCCGGTCCAGTAGCCAGTAGGGCAGCGTGGCGCCGTAATACAGGTCGCGCCAAAGGCGCGTATCCCCCGCCAGCCGGTCGAGGTTTTCGAGGAGGTACCCGGCCACCGATCCGGCATCGGCGAAACGGGAGGCATAGAAATGCCCCACTTTCTCCGTCCGCTTCTTGTCGGGGTTGTGCTCGGAATGGTTGGGGAAATGCCACGAGACGGCGAACACGAAGTCCGCGCTGTCCCCGGGTTCCAGCGTGACGGGGCGGGCGGCCAGCAGTCCCGTGCGGCGCTCTTCCACGGAGAACTCCGCATCCTCCGCCGTCAGGAGTTCCGGCATTTCCTCCAGCGCAAGCCCCGCCGCAAGAACGGCGGCCTCCCCGGCGGGCAGGGCGTCCCCCGCAAACCCGAGACACAGGGTCCCGAAGTCAGGCATCTCGGCGAGCCGGTGGTCCCCCCCCTCCTTCGGCTCGTCCTCAAACAGGAACTGGTCGGCGTTGACGTGTCCCCAGCCGCCGGCGGCCTCGTCCACAATTTCGATGCGGGCGGTCTTCCCCTCCAGGCGGGTCACGTTCCACGACCGCCAGTCGAGCTTCTCGGTGTTGATGCCGCGCGCGGTGCGCACGGCCTTTCCCTCCACCAAGAGGTTGACGCAGGTCTTCTCCTCCTGGTTGCCCCCGCCGATGAGGAAGTTGATGAAGCGCCGTTCGATGACAAACTCGGGGGAGGTCAGGCGGCCCTTGGGGTCGTCGCCGCCGAGAAAGCTGTTCACCAGACCGCCGCCCTGGAATCCCTCCACCGGCCGCTGGTCCGGCAGGGTTCCCCTGGCGGGACCGGTCCCGAAGGCGGCACCTTCCGCCGTCCAGGCGCCGTAGTCCGCGCCCTCGAAGTCTGCGAAAACCACGGGGGCGCGCTTCTCCCCCGTTTCCGCGCGCTCCACGGCGTCAGGGGACTCCTCCGCAGAGTGCAGGAGGCAGGTGTGGTCCGCGGCATGAACAATCCGGGTGCGCCGGGTGGCGATGAAAGAGGACGCGCTCCGCAGCGCGACAGGGTTTTCCAGCAGACCGAGCAGGGACAGCTCGACGGGGGCCGCCGCCGCGGCGGGGTTGCCCACCGTGAAATGAAACAGCGTGGCGGGCAGCGCGGAGTCCGGCGCGTTCAGCGGGATGAACGGCGAGAAGGCCTCCAGCGCGACCCGCACCGGGAAGTCCGCGCCGTCGTACTGGACCGTGGCGACGGGATATTCGCCCTTGAATGAGGTTTTGGGGAAGGCGTCGCGGTCCAGGGGCCGCGCGTCCCACGCGCCGTCGGGCTTGCGCAGGGCGACGGCGAAGCGCTGGAAGACCGGCTTGGCGGGCTCGCGCTTGAGATAGGTGGCGTTGGTGTTCTCCACCCAGAGAGACTCGGCGTTGTTGAAAATCTGCCAGCAGCCGAGGGTACCGTCGCCGCAGAGATACATCTGGCCACTGCCAATGCCGCCGCAGGGCATGCCGATGGCGGGCAGCGCCTCGCCGCGGAACACCTCCTTGGTGCCCCGCTCATAGAGCGACCGCAGCCACTCCGGCGAGAGTTTCTTGTCTCCGGGGACGGGGTGGCGCGGGGTGTCCGGCGCGGCGAAGGGCCCCGCCATGGCGGTGAGGGGCCGCCCCGCCGACGTGGCCAGCATGCCCAGCCCGGCGATCTTGATGAA
>JAKPUV010001283.1 GCA_029554925.1 Candidatus Hydrogenedentota bacterium
CGGGTCGGCCAGCAGGACGGACAGGGCCTCGCAGTGGTCGTCGTGGAGGTGGGTGACATACCACGCGTCCACGCGGCCGCCCCGCTCCATAAGGAACGACCGCAGATACGCGGCGTCGCCCGCCCGGCCCCCGTCAATGACGACGAGCCGGCCGCCCGCGGTCTGCACCACATAGGACATCATCTGGGAGCGCGTCTGGTTGGGGAGCTGCCACACCGTGAAGGTGTCCGCGCCCGGCGCCGGCGCGGCCGCGCCGGGCGCGCGGCGCCCGTAGGCCCACACGGCGGGGTGCATGGTGAACAGGCGGAAGGCCTCTCCGTCGGGGACCAGAACGGGGCTGGACTTGTCGCCCGCGACCACCGGGTTGCCCGGGTATTTCTCCCAGTGGACGAGGTCTGCGGAGGCGGCGACTGCCGAGGTCCACTCCCCCGGGCGCGTGTCCGGGATCAGGCCGTGGTAATACGCGTAGTAGGTCCCCTTGTGCTTCACGACCTGGTCGAGGGCGATCATCTTTTGGTCGTAGTCGCCGGGGCCGCAGAGAAGGACCGGCTCGTCCTGCACGTTGGTCCAGGTGGCGAGGTCCGTGGAGGTGGCCAGCCACACCGCCTCGTCGTTCCGCTCGTAGAAGAAATGCCAGGTCCCGTTCTCCAGCCACGCCGTTGGCGTGCCGAAGGGCCCCGGCGGGATGGGTTCGCCGTTCTTCTTAAGGACCGTGAGGCGGCCGTGGTCCGTCCAGTGGACCCGGTCGGTGGAGCTGAGCCGGTGCGTCTCGTCGTTCCGGCCCTCGGCGAACATGTGGTAGGTGTCCCCCGCCCTCACCACCATCATGTCCTCCACCCAGCCCTCCGCGTGGACCGGGTTGTCCGGGTGGCGCTGCCAGTGGACGCCGTCGGCGGAGACGGCATACCCCAGTTTCCGGGTGTCGTCGCCCTGCTTCCGGTGCCCCGTGTACCAGAGGTGGTAGACGCCGTCCTCGTGCAGGATCCAGCCGCGCTCCCGGATGCACTCGTCCCAGTGGCCGGGCCCGGCCGCCTCAAACACGGGGTTGCCCGGCATCGGCGCGAAGTCCACCAGCTCCGGGGGAAACTCCAGGGCGGCGGACACCGCCAGAAGGGCCGCAATCATGAGCATGGCATGCCGGTCTCCTATTTTCCCCCTGTTGCCTTCCTGAACAGCGCGTCGGTCTCCTCCAGCCGGAACCGGACGCTGACCACGGAGTGCTTCTCCGGGCCTTTGCGGTATTTGACGTAGGTGGTGGCGACGATGGTGCCGTCGGGGAGCAGTTCCATGCCGGGGTAGCCACAGTCGCCGCCCGCGTGGCTGTGAAGCAGCTTGATGCGGTACTGGCCGGGGCGGCCCGCCTTGATGTCGTCGTAGGTGCCGACCCACGCGACGAAATGGCCGTCCGTGGGGCTTTCCGGCGCGCGGTCGCGGAACGCGATGACGAGCCGCCCGTCGGGGGCGCGCACGCCCATGTGGCGGTCGCCCGTGAGCCCCCACGGCGTGTCCATGGGGGTGCTCCAGGTCTTCCCCTCGTCCTCGCTGAACATCATCAGGCTGTTCCCGGTGTGCGTGTTCTCGCGCATCAGGCAGCACAACTCGCTGCCGTCGGGGGAGCGGAACACGAAGGGCTCGCAGGGCTTCTTCCCCGGCACCTGCGCCGCCACCACGGGGTCGGACCAGGTGATCCCGCCGTCCCCGGAGACGGTCTGCATGACCTCCAGCCCCTCCTTGTCGGGGCCGGAGCGGCGGTGGTACATGCCGAGCCACTGGTGGTCCGCCCGGAGACGGACCACGGAACTGAAGGTCATGACGCACTCGAAGGCCGCGCCGAGGGGCGGCGCCTCGCGCCACGTTTTGCCGTTGTCCTCGCTGACGATGCGGGGCATGCTCCCCGCCGCGTCCATTCCCTCGGTGCGCGCGGAGAAAACCCAGAACCGCGTCAGCCCGTCCGTGCCCTCCATGCGGTAGAGGCTCGGGCAGTTGACGTGTTTGCGGAACGCCGCCGGGAGCTGGTCGTCCATCCGGGTCCAGGTGAGGCCGCCGTCGTCGCTGCGGGCCATGGGCCCGGCGGGGCCGCCGTGGCCCACGCTCCACACGGCGAACATCGTCTTCCCGTCGCCCGTCGTCACGGTGGTGGGGTGGCCCTGGTACACCTGGCGCGTGCCCCGCGCGATGACCACCTGCCGCGACGTGTCGTCCGACAGGTCCACCACGGGCAGGGGCTCGACGGGCGGCTTCACCGCCGCCGCCGCCGGGGTCTCCAGCCGGAGCCAGTCGCCCGTGAGCGCGGCAAGGGACGCGGGCAGGGGGCCCGCCGCGTCCTGCAGCGCGCCTTTGGGGCGGCCGCCGTCGTGCCAGTAGGCCAGGTCCGTCGGCGTGTCCAGGTCAAGCGACAGCCCGCCCCCGGTGAAACGCTCCAGCCCCCCCGCCGCCAGGGCGTCCACCTTCCCGTCGGCGGTGAGCCGCACGGCGAGCAGGCCCCGCGCCTCCGCCTGGATGTTCTGCCCCGCCACCTGGAACGTCCCCGAAATCGGGTCGCCCGCCGCGTCCGTCTTCCCGTTCAGAAAGACCACCGTGCCGTCCGTGAGCCGGATGTGCCCCTCCCGGCCCGGGCAGACCGTCTTGTTCGGCAGGCGGCCCTCCGCCGGGGTCACCGGGGGGATGCCCCGGCGCTGCAAATGCTCGATGACCTTGGCGACCGCCGTGTCCGCATCCTTCACCCCCCCCACGTTCAGCCCGAGAGCCTCGCTCCCGAAAAACTGCCTTCCCGAAAAATCGCTCATCCAGTGGCCGGTGTGATACATGAGCGTGTCCCACCCGCCGTTCAGGTTGAAGGGGCTTGCGAACGCCTCCTCCTCCAGGTCTATGTTGCACAGGACGACGGCGGCGTAACGCTGGGCGCCGTAGGCGAGGGTACGGCTCTCCCTGTCCAGACGGAACGCGCCGGAGATCACCTCGCTGGAGGGGATTAGGTCGGCGTAGTAGCCCGCCCGCCAGAAGGCGTCGGTGAGGCCGAGGCCGACCTCGCCGTAGGCGGGCCCGGCCCAGTTCATGGCGGCGGCGTGGCCGAAGATCACGGCGACGGGGCAGTCCACGGGGGCGCGGCTGATCAGCGGCAGGAGGCGCAGGCGGCTTTCGCCCGCCACGATGTCCGGCGCGAGGAGCGCGGCGATGCGGTCCATCCGGTCCATGCCCTCCGGGGCGGGGTAGAGCGGGTGGTAGTTGATGCGTCCGCCGCCGAGGGCGTGGGTCCACAGGCTCTCGCGGTAGTCGTCGGGGTTCGTGGAGTAGAACTGGTTGTACCAGACGCCGCCGCCCCACTTCTTGGCGAGGGCGGTGCGCGCGGCGAAGGGCGTGGTCTCGTCCGTCTGGCCCCAGGTCCGCTTCGCGGCCCACCAGTGCAGCCCGTTCTTCTTGAACTCCGACGGGCCGGGGAAGGGGGTCCACGTGGCGTGGGTGACCACCGCGGCGTCGGGTCCGAAGAAGTCCTTCGCGAGGTAGTAGTAGTGGGCCTCCAGGTCCGTGTTGCGCCGGCGGGAGCCGCGCAGGAGGATGTTGATGGCCGCCTGCCGCTCGCGCTCGCGGCCCCGCTCGCCGAGGCACATGAGCAGGCAGTCGCGCACGAGATCGCCCCCTTTCGTCTCGGCCGCGTAGGCCTCGGCCCGGAACCGCGAGAACCAGAAGTCGTTCTTCTCGGGGCAGCCCCCGTGGCAGGGCGGAAAGCCCCACTCGTCCTTCATGAGCCCCGCCAGCGGCAGGCCGGCGTACAGCTCCACGATCTCCCGCTCGAAGGCCTCCAGGTGCGGCGCGTAGACGTCCGGCGTGAGGTGGGTGAACGCCGCCATGACGCAGGCCGTGCGCCCCTCCATGGACGCGTCGCAGGGGATGGCGACGCGCACCGCCCTGTCCGAGGCCTCCCGCACGGCGCAGCGCTCCGTGATGTCGCGCACCGTCTCCGGCAGAACGCCGTCCTCCGCCGCCTGGTAGTCGTACACGCGGACCAGCCGTCCGGACAGGGGGATGTAGGGCGTCGTGTTGCCCGTCATGTGGTCCGTCAGGGTGTCGGAGACGATCTCCAGCTCCGCCTCCCCCGACGCCGCCAGGGGCACCGTGCGCAGGCGCAGCATTTCCTGCTGCTCTTCCGGATAGCGCCGGCGGAACGCCTCGCGTGCGAGGCGCGCGTCGAGGTCCAGGGCCACCTTCAGGCCCCGCTCCCGGGCGTAGGCCACCGCCGCCGCCACCTGGTCGCGCACGGCGGGCTCGGTGATTTCCCGCTCCTTGAGGCGCACGCTCATGGTGAGCAGGTCATACACGGACCGTTCGGCGAACAGATCCACGTATTTCCGGTAGCCCTCAGGCTCCATGAAGTCGTCGCCGCAGAACCAGGCCCCGATGCTGGGCTGCACCCCGTCCGGCAGGTGACGGGACTCCGCCGCCGCAAACCCGGCGGCAAGCCCCGCCGCCGCAAGAAACACACACCGCACCGCGTACCGGTTCATGGGGCCTCCTTTTCGCCGCCCTTCTCCTGATAGACCCGCACGTAGTCCACGCGGAAGTAGTCGGGGAGGGCGGCGTTTGCGATGCTGCCGGCCCAGGGGCCGATCTCTTCGGTCAGCTTGATGTAGAGGGGCACCCGGCAGACGCCGCCGGCGGACGTGCGCCAGGTCTCCACGCCGTCCACGTAGAAGACGTATTCCTTCTCCGTCCAGTGGACGCCGAAAGTGTGCCAGCCCCGGCTGACGCCGGGCACCTCCGCCTCCTTGCCCTCCGATTTGTGGTGTTCGGCGTAGCCGTTCCAGTGCAGGGCGTGCTGCACCTTGTCCTCCAGCCAGGGCTTCTCCATGATGTCCACCTCCGTGCCGTCCTCCCCGGCGCTTTCCAGGGAGTCAATGCCCTTCGGCGGCATGAGCCAGAACGCGGGCCAGTGGCCGGGCTGGGTGGGGAATTCGCACCGGGCCTCCCAGTATCCAAAGGCGCCCTCGTAGCGCCCGAGCGTGCGGACCGCGCCGCTGGTGTACCGGTCGCCGTCCTTCTTCGTGCGCAGCACCAGGTTCCCGGTCCCGTCGAGATAGGCGTCCTCTTTCACCCAGAACCCGTCGCGGCGCGGGCTGTCTCCGACGGCCTCCCACTTCGCCGGGTCCAGCGTGTCCCCGTCGAACTCGTCGCTCCAGACCAGCTCCCAGGCGCGTCCCTCCGCCAGAGGCGGTAGAAACGGTTTGGGCAGGGGGAACCGCGCAAACACGATGGACTCGTAGGGGTTCTTTTCCCCCGCCTCGTAGAGGCAGCCGACGGCGCCGCCGGGCAGCGCGGCGAGGGAGGAGTAGGCGCCGGGGCCGGGGTGCAGCACCCGCGCGGCGGCCCAGGTCTTCCCCTCGTCATAGCTCGCGCGCACGGTCATGTTCTCGCGCTTCGCGGCGCTGGCGGGGTTGCTGAACACGATCGCCCCGGGCGCGTCCCCCTCCGGCCAGGAATGCCGCGCGATGGACGCCTGGCAGATGGGCTCGATGAGGGCGGGGTCAAATCGCTGGTCCTTCCACGTCGTCCCGCCGTCGTCGCTGAACGCCACCTGCCGGGTCCGTTTTGCCGTGTCGTAGTTGCGCATGTTCAGCATCAGCCGGCCGTCGGCCAGCTCCACGACCTCGCACTCGTTCACCTGGTGCTCCGGCGTGCGCCCGCCGAGCTGCCAGGTCGCGCCGTGGTCGTCGGAGTAGATGACGTGGGAGTAGTAGTGCTTGGTCCCCGCCTCGATGTGGTCGCAGGGGATGACAAGCCGGCCTTTGTGCGGCCCGCGCGTGAGCTGGATGCCCGCGCCGGGGCCCGTGGCGTACCAAGTCCAGGTGTCCCGCTTGACGTCCTTCGTGATCTCCTTCGGCTCACTCCACGTTTTGCCGTCGTCGTCGGAGCGCAGGACAAACACGCGCCGCGTGTCCTGGCTCGTGCCGGCGATGATGTCCTTCTCGTGGTCGTCGCCCCGGTTCCACGTGGCCAGCAGCCAGACCGTCCCGGTGTCGCGGTCCACGACGGCGCAGGGGTTCCCGCTGGTGTTGCCGGGGTCGTCCCAGACCGTCTGCATGGGGCCCCAGGTCGCCCCGTTGTCCTCCGAGCGCCGCACCACGATCGCGATGTCGCCCGTGTCGCTCTGGGAGGCCTTGCGCCCCTCGGCGAAGGCGAGCAGCGTCCCTTTCGCGGTGACGCACAGCGCGGGGATGCGGAAGGTGTCGAAGCCGTTCTCGCCCTTCGCGTAGACGGGCGCGCCCTCGGGCGCCGCGACGGTGGTGCGGCAGCCGACGGCCAGCAACACGGCGGCGGCCAGCAGGAATCGTATGGAAAGGGTCATGGGGCCGGTTTCTCCGAGGGGGTTCCCTCCGTCCCGTCCGCGTCGCGCAGGGTGTAAATGGTCAGCCCCCGGATGGACTTCTTCGCGGGGGGGAAGGCGAAGCTGGCGACGTAGCCGGTGACGAAGCACAGCGCCACGCCGATGAAGGCGTAGAGCAGCAGGTGGGTGGACGTGTGGCGCTGTACCCAGTAGAGTCCGGCGGCCCCGGCGAGGGCGCCGATCACCGCTCCCGGCCCGTTGGCCCGCGTGGTGAGGATGCCGAGGCAGAACAGCCCGCACATGGACCCGCCGAAGAGCCCCAGGATGCCCATGAACCGGTCCCAGACGGACATGACGCCGGAGGAGGCGAAGGTCAGGGCGAGTCCGGTGCCGAGCACGCCGGACAGCACGGTGAACAGGCGGCCCAGCCACAGCCCGGCGCGCTCCGACCGGGCCAGCCCCCACGGGTGGAAGAAGTCGGAGACCACGGCGGTGGACACGCTGTTCATGCTGGTGGAGATGGTGGACTGGGCGGCGGCGAAGACGCCCGCCACCACCAGCCCGGCGACGCCGACGGGCAGCTCGCGCGCGATGAACAGGGGGAAGATCGCGTCGGTCCGGAAGGTGGGGTCGAGGCGGTCGGGGTGGTTCGCGTAGAACACGAAGAGCGCGGTGCCGATGCCGAAGAAGAGCAGCGAGGCGGGGACGACGGCGACGGCGTTGGTCCAGATGGCCTTCTTCGCGCGGCCGATGTCGGGAACGGCCATGTAGCGCTGCACCACCGCCATGTCGGAGGTGTAGGGCACGAGGCTCTGCGCCAAACCGCCCAGCACCACCACCCACAGGGCCGACGTGGCGAAGCTGCCCGCCGAAAAGTCCGGCGTGGCCAGCCGCAGCTTGTCGTGGGCCAGGGCCGTCTCCAGCGCGCCGCCGAGTCCGCCGTCCACCCGCCAGAGGATCAGCACGAGGCTGAACAGCGCGCCGCCGAGCAGCACGAAGCTCTGGACGGTGTCGGTCCACACGACGGCCTCCAGGCCGCCCAGGGCGCAGTAGACGATGCTGAGGACGCCCATGAGCAGGATGCTCTGCTCCACCGACAGCGGTGTGATGGCCGCCAGCGCCAGCGACGGCAGGTAGAGCACGACGGCCATGCGGCCGATCTGGAACAGGGTGAAGGACGCGCTGGCGAAGAGCCGCGCGAAGCGGTTGAAGCGCCGCTCGAGGTATTCGTAGGCGCTTGCGGCGTCCACCTTCCGGAAGAAGGGAAGGAACAGCCAGACCACGAAGGGGGCCACGGCCACGATGGTCATGTTCACAAGAAAGTACACCCAGTCGGTGGCGTAGCTCTTGGCGGGAATCGCCATGAACGTGATGGAGCTGAGCATGGTGGCGAAGATGCTGAGCCCGGCCACAAACCACGGCACCCGCCGCCCGCCCCGGAAGAAGTCGTCGGCCGTCCGGTTGCGGAAGGAGAAGAACACGCCGACGCCGAGCATGGCGGCGAGGTACAGGAAGAGGACCGTGAAGTCCGCCGCGCCGAAGCGCGCGCCGCCGGGCACCGGGGTCACCGCCCACACGCGCGGGGTGCGCAGGCGCGGGCGCAGCTCGCCGCTGGCGACGATGACGGGGTCCTTCGCGGGGTCGGACCCCCACCGCACCGCGGTCGTGGTCACCTGGTTCGCCGGGGT
This sequence comes from Candidatus Hydrogenedentota bacterium, assembly GCA_029554925.1. GTDB lineage: Bacteria > Hydrogenedentota > Hydrogenedentia > Hydrogenedentales > CAITNO01 > JAAYBR01. The sequence continues at coordinate 8,008 of JAKPUV010001283.1, forward strand.
CTCCCCCGCGGAGACCCAGGTGTCCGTGATGGTGTGGTAGGCGAAGGCCTCCTTCGGAAACCCGGGGTGCGCTTCTTTCAGCGTGTCGGCCTGGAAGAACAGCGCCTCGTCGGCGCCGGACAGCACGAACAGGTGGCTCTGGCCCACGGGCGCCGCGGTGCCCGCCATGAGGCAGCGGGGCGCGTCGGCCCGCCGCCGCCAGGCCTCCCCCCCGGCCCGGTGCCGCGCGGGGTTGAATTCGTACAGGTCCCGGAGAAACTCCGTCTCCCCGGCGTCGTTCACCCGGCGGCCGCTGCACAGGTACACGCAGTCGTCCACGCCGTTGTTCTGCGCGGCGGCGATGGCCAGCGCGCGGGACGGCCCCGGCCACGGCGGAAGGACCTCCCAGTCCGCGCCTGGCCGCGACAGGTCGAGCCGCAGGAACGCCGTGTCCGCCGTCTCCAGGCCAAGCCCGGTGGTGCCCCCGGCGATGTAGACCGTGTCGCCGAGGACGGCGGCGGCGGCGTTGGTGCGCGGTTCGGGCAGCGGTGGCAGGGGCGTGGTCACCACCGTCTTTTTCGCCGCGTCCCACGTGAGCAGGAAGGCGTCGGCGTGCACCGACTCCGCGTCGTTGCCCCCGGCGCACACCACGCCGCGCGGCGTGGAAGCGCACGCGCCGTAAGCCAGGGGCCGCGCCAGCGGCGGCCCCTCCACCCAGCGGTACGCGGTTTTGCCGCCCGCCGTCTCTCGGAGGAGCACATGGACCCGGTCGTGGAAGACCTTCTGCGTCTCCCAGCGCGGCTCCGGAAAGTTGGCCCCGCCCGCCACGATCAGCGCGTCGCCGTGGACCCCGACAACGGGCCCCGCCACCCCGGCGGGGTCGGGCAGGGGCGGCAGCTCCTCCCACCGGAGGGTTGCCGCCGCCGCCGTGGCGGAGAGACACACCGCGGCGAGACACACCGCCAGAAACCGCGCGCGCGCGCCCATGTCAGAACCGCGACGACCACTCGGCGAAGCCGAGGGCGTCCAGCTCGTCCCGCATGCCCGCAATCTCCGCGTCCGTCAGGGGCGACAGGGGCAGCCGCGCCGGGCCGCAGGGCATCCCCGCGAGCGTCATGGCCGCCTTGATCCCGGCGTTTGCGTGGCGGCGGAGGATGACCGCGATCATCCGCGCGGCGAGAAGCTGGTGCTCCTGCGCCCCGGCCAGGTCGCCCGCCGCGAAGCGGCGCATGACCTCGTGGTACAGCGGGGCGAGGAAGTTGTAGGTGCTGCCCACCGCGCCGTGGCACCCGGCCGCGAGGCCGGAGAGGAGCATCTCGTCCACACCGAAGAGGATGTTGAACCGCCCGCCGTCGAAGGCCAGGCACGCCTGCATCACCTCGACGTCGCGGCAGCTGAACTTGACGCCCGCCAGCGAGGGCATCCGCGCCGGGGCCGCCTCCAGAAAGGCCAGCGGGCTCAGGGACACGCCGCTCAGCCGGGGGATGTGGTAGTAGTAGAAGGGCAGGTCCGGCGCGGCGTCGGTGACGCGGCCCAGGGTCTCGACCAGCGCCGCCACGCCCTCCGGGATG
>JAKPUV010001284.1 GCA_029554925.1 Candidatus Hydrogenedentota bacterium
GCCTGAAGTTCCACGCCGGGGCGCAGTCCGTGGAAGACCACCCGCCCATCCGCGCCGGAGACCAGCATGCCGCCGCACCCTCCCTGGGCGCCTGCCATGCGCACGGCGGCCGCAATGCCCTGCCGCGGCTTGCCGTCCGCGCCCACGTAGCGCACCGGCGCGGTGACGGGCGCGTCCACCGCCAGGTCCAGTTCACGGGTTTCGCCGGGGCCCAGGGTGACCGTGGCGAGTTCCTCTTCCGGCTGGTCCCAGGCGCTGCCGCCCTCCGTCATGTACAGGTGCCCCACGCTGAACTCCACGGGCGCGGTCAGGTTCGAGAGGCGCAGTTCATAGCGGCCGTCCGGAAGCGTCACGGCGGAACAGCCCCGCTTCGCCTGGAAATAGTCTTTCGCGCCGCCGCCGTAGACGGCGGCTGTGACGACCACGGGGCATGCCGGCCGGCCCGTGGCCCTGTCGGTGACCCGTCCGCGCAGCGTGGCGAAGGAGGTCGCCCCGAGGATGAGGTCTGCCCCCGCCGTCTCCCGCCCTGCCTGCACCCGGAGCCCCTTCTTCCCCGCGGAAACCTCCTCAATGTGCATGGACTGACCGTGCTGGCGCATCATTTCGGCAATTCGGCGCACCCCCTGTTCCGTGGGAAGGGCTCCGGTGTCCTCCTGTTCAGGGGGGAGGGCCTCCACCGAATAGGAAAAATCCGCGCCCAGGCCCTCCGCCCGGTAGCCGCCATCATCCCCGGTGGTGACGGTGACAGGGGGCGCGGAAAGCGGCTGAATCTTCGCCAGAACGAGGGACAGGCCGCCGGGCCGCACCTCCCCGGCAATGCGAACGGGGACGTTGGGCACGGGCCGGCCCTCGGCGTCTGTCACGGTGCCCGAGAGCACCCCGCCAGGGTTCAGGGTGAACACCGCGTTCTCCTCTCCCGTCGGCACCTTGGGGAAGAAACCCGTCCCGTATCCCTCGCAGACCACGTGGAAATCGCAGAGCCCCCCGCGCGGAAGGGCGACGCGGAACATCCCGTTGTCGTCAGTGGCGGAAAAAACCAGCTTGACGCCCCCGATGTGGCCCGTGGTGACGCCCGTTTTCGCCGTTTCCGCGAGGCCCTCCAGATCGTATCCATAGTACAGGCACTCCACGGAGGCCCCGGGCACCGGCATGCCGTCCCCGTCAACGACCCTGCCGGCCACATAATGGACCGCCGGGGACAGTTCCACGTCCACCCCCCGCAGGCTGCCTCCCTCTGACGGGTCGCAGACTTGAAACCCCATGCAGTGTCCGTCGGCGACGGCGTACAGCACCCCCGGCCCAAAGTCCCCCACTCCGGCGATCTGGTACCGGCCGTCCTGGCCGGTCCGGGCGGGATAGTGCCCGCACACATCGTTCCGGTCCAGTCCACGGCCCACCTCCAGAAACACATCGGCGTTCGCAAGGGGATTGCCGTCCCCGTCTGTGATGCGTCCGGACACATGCGCCGGTGCGGCATGGATTTCCCGCGCGACGGCGGGTGCGGGGGACACGGTCTCCGCCGCAGGCGTGACGCCGTGGGCCGTTTCCGCAGACGGCAGCACGGCGTCCGCGTCGGCCGGGTCGGGTGTTGCGGAAACGGCGGGGGCCGCCTCCGCCTGGTCTGTCTGGTTTGCCTGCATCGCCGGGGGCGGCGGTGTGGCGGCGTCAGGGGCGGAAGCAAACTGCAACGCCGCGTTGCCCCCGAGCAGGGTGAGTGCGATGGCTCCCGCCATCAGGGTGATCTTTCCGAACATGGCGCTGGTCCCTCCCTTCATTGAGGTTGCCGACACGGCCGCGCCCCCCGTTCCCGCCGCGCCCAGCCAGGGCGCGGTGCCGAACGGAATGGCGGCCAGAATGCCCTTCTCCAAATCCCC
>JAKPUV010001295.1 GCA_029554925.1 Candidatus Hydrogenedentota bacterium
AGCGTCCTCATGCTCGCGGGCATCCGCGACATCCTGCTCATCTCCACGCCCCACGACCTGCCCCTCTTCGAGCGGCTCCTGGGCGACGGCTCCCAGTGGGGCGTGTCCATCTCCTACGCGGCCCAGCCGAAACCCGAGGGACTCGCCCAGGCCTTCGTCATCGGCGCCGACTTCATCGGCGGCGGCCCCTCCTGCCTCGTCCTCGGCGACAACATCCTCTACGGCCACGGCGTCGGCGGCGCGCTCAAGGACGCCGCCGCCCTCACCGACGGCGCGCTCATCTTCGCCTACTACGTCAGCGAGCCGGAGCGCTACGGCGTCGTCGAGTTCGACGCCGCCGGCCGCGCCGTCAGCCTCGAGGAGAAGCCCGCCGCGCCCAAGAGCCCCTACGCCGTGCCCGGCCTCTACTTCTACGGGCCCGGCGTGGCCGAGCGCGCCCGCGCCCTGCGCCCCGGCCCCCGCGGCGAGCTGGAGATCACCGACCTCAACCGCCTCTACCTCGACGAGGGGCGGCTCCAGGTGCGCGTCCTCGGGCGCGGCGTCGCCTGGCTCGACACCGGCACCAACCGCAGCCTCATGGAGGCCGGCCAGTTCGTCCAGGTCATCGAGGACCGCCAGGGCCTCAAGATCGCCTGCCTCGAGGAGATCGCCCTCGCCCGCGGATGGATCGGCCTCCCCGAACTCCGCGCCGCCTGCGACCGCATGGGAAAAAGCTCCTACGCCGCCTACCTCCGAAACCTCCTCGAACGCAGCGGGCAATAGCGCGGGCGCCATCCGGCCATGACGCCCCTGTGCGCGCGCCGCGCCATGGAAAAGGGTGCCCGACTTTTTTTGGCGGGAAGGAGGAGGCCGACGCGGCGTTGAAAGATGAAATGCGGTCGCGCAACGGGTAAAATCAACAGCAGGATACCTGAAAGAGGGGCAGGCCCATGACGGACAACAAGGTTCTGGAGGCGTTCAACCGGTTCGCGGAAGAGGTCAAGCAGAAGCTTTCCTCGCCCGTTTACGGGGAGCCCGAAGACCAGTTGCGCGGACCCTTTGAGCAGTTGGTAAAGGCCATGGCCGCAATGGGGGGACACCAGGCCACCGTCACCGGGGAAGTCTCTCTCGGGGCCGGGCTGGGCAGGCCGGACTACGGGATTTCCATAAACGGCGTCCTCACTGGATACGCCGAGCTGAAAGCGCCCGGCAAGGGGGCCGACGGCCGCTTCTTCAAGGGCCACGACAAGGCCCAGTTCGAGAAGTTCAAGGCCATCCCCAACCTCCTCTACACTGACGGCAACCACTGGGTTCTTTACCGGGACGGTGAGCAGTGCGACCATGCCCGGTTTTCGTACAGTCTGGAAAAGAAGGGCCTTTTTGCGGTGGACGAGGGGGACATCTCGGCGCTGAACAGGGTCTTTCAGCAGTTTCTCTTCTGGGAACCCCGGCTTCCGGCGGGATTCAAAGAGCTGGCCGCCGCGCTTGCCCCCCTCTGCCGGTACCTGCGCGATGACGTGCTGGAGGCCGTCAAGAACCCGGGAAGCAATCTCATTCGCCTTGCCGCAGACTGGCGCAACCTGCTCTTTCCTGAATCCTCCGACGAGCGCTTCGCGGACGCCTATGCCCAGACGGTGACCTTCGCCCTCCTGCTGGCAAAGCTCGACGGGGCCGACGTGATGGACCTCGACAGGGCCGTGAACACACTCAAGACGCACCACTCCGTGCTGTCCCGCGCCCTCCAGATTCTAACGGACAACGAGGCCATCCGCGAGATCGAGCCTGCCGTCCGCCTGCTCCAGCGCACCATCAGCGCCGTGCGCGAGCAGACCAGCACGGGCCACGAGGACCCCTGGCTCTATTTCTACGAGGACTTCCTCGCCGCCTACGACGAGAAACTGCGCAAGGACTACGGCGTCTACTACACCCCCGTCGAGGTGGTCCGCTGCCAGGTGCGCCTGATTGACGAGCTGCTCCGCACCCGGCTCAAGAAACCCCTCGGCTTCGCCAGTGAGGGGGTTATCACCCTCGACCCCGCCGTCGGCACCGGCACCTACCTGCTCGGCGTCATTGAGCACGCCCTGAAACAGGTGGAGGCGAAACAGGGAAAGGGGGCCGTGCCCGCCCAGGCGTCCAGCCTCGCCCGCAACCTTTACGCCTTTGAGTTCATGGTTGGCCCCTTTGCCGTCGCCGAACTGCGCCTCTCCCGCGCCCTCGCCGACCGCAACGCCTCCCTCCCCGACAAGGGCCTGTCTGTCTATCTGACGGACACCCTGGAGTCCCCGAATGCCCAAGTAGTGGACCTGTCCCTATACTTGCGCGCTATCAGCGACCAGCACAAGCGCGCCCTGGAGGTGAAGAAGAACATCCCTGTGCTGGTCTGTCTGGGTAACCCGCCCTACGACCGGCACTCCGCCGCAAAGCCGGGGGAGAGAGGCGCATCAGGCAACTGGGTGCGACACGGGGACACGTTCGCCCTCAACAAAGTAGACAAGGGCAAAGGCGGCGGCAAAAAGGATTATGACATTACCGAGGCGGAGGCGGCCGGCGGTGCCGACGCCATCCTTAAAGCCTTTATTGAGCCGGCCCAAAAGGCCGGACTGGGTGTGCATGTCAAGAACCTCTACAATCTCTATGTCTACTTCTGGCGTTGGGCGCTCTGGAAGGTCTTCGAGCGCAACGGCGAATCCGGCGCGGGCGTCGTCTCTTTCATCACCGCCTCGTCCTACCTTTCCGGACCCGGCTTTGCGGGCATGCGCGAACATCTCCGGAGGGTCTGCGACGAAATCTGGATTCTCGATCTCGGGGGTGAGGGTCGCGGTGCCGACATGGATGACAATGTGTTCAACATCCAGACCCCCGTCGCCATCGGCATCGCCTTCAGGAGGGGCGCGCCTAAGATGAGCACCGCTGCCGTGGTCCAGTATGCCCGCATTTCCGGGAAGCGGGAAATCAAGCTCAAGACATTGAACGACATCCACAGCCTGAAGGACCTGACTTGGGAAACCTGCCCCGACGGGTGGCTGGACAAGTTCACGCCGATAGCCACAGGGGATTATGCCAATTGGCCGCTAATCACCGACATCTTCCCCTGGCAGCACACCGGAGCCGAGATAAAGCGCTTGTGGCCAATTGCTCCCGATGAGCACACACTAAGAAAACGCTGGGCTGGTCTGCTTTGTGCCCATGACCGAGCCACTGCTTTCGTGGAGACTCGAGACCGCACTATCCAAGGAAGCTACCCGCAGGTGCTCGGGCGTGAAAAGCAGCCGCGCATTGCGGATGCCACTGCCAAGAGTCCGGTTCCGGTCATGTCCAAGTATTCGTACCGAAGTCTTGATAGACAGTTTCTTCTGAGCGACGGCCGGATATGTGATTACTTGCGGCCACCGCTTTGGGAGACGCTTCACCAGCGTCAAGTTTTCTTTACATCACTGTTGACTTCCCCCATTGGGCATGGCCCTGGACTGATGGCGGCGGGCTACGTCCCGGACCGGCATCATTTTCGCGGCTCCTATGGGGGGAAGGACGTTATTCCCCTCTATCGTAATGCAGAGACGAATGACGCCAATATTGCGCCCGCACAGATGGATATCCTATCCGAGACCTTTGGCAAGAAGACTCTTCCCGAAGACTTCTTTGCCTACTGCTACGGCATTCTGGCACACCCGGCCTTTTCGGCGCGGTTTGCGGGCGACCAAAAGCGCGACGGAGTGCGGGTTCCCATCACACGGGACTACGCGCTGTTCAAGAAGGCCACGGAGATCGGGCGTCGGCTGATCTGGCTGCACACCTATGGCGAGCGTTTTGTGCCCATGGGCAAGACACCCGGCGACCTGCCTGCGGGGGCGGCGAAGTGTGTGGAGCCGGTTCCCGACGCGCCGGAAAAATACCCCAACGAGTTCAACTACGATCCGTACCTGTGCGTCCTGCACGTGGGCGGGGGTCAGTTCGCTCCGGTCGCCCCCGCCGTCTGGGAGTTTGAGGTGTCGGGGCTAAAGGTGGTGCGGTCCTGGCTGGGCTACCGCATGCGCGAACGCAAGGGCAAGAAGAGTTCCCCGCTGGACGACATCTACCCCGAACGCTGGACCTCCGAGTTCACCACCGAACTGCTCAACCTCCTGTGGATACTCGAAGCCACCCTCAAGCAGTACCCCGAGCAGGAGGCCCTCTTCGCCCAGATCATCGAGGGCCCGCTCTTCACCGCCGATGATCTCCCCAAGCCCCCCGACTGGATGCGAAAACCCCCAAGCACCAAGACGGGACAGACGGAATTCGAGATGGAGTAGCCAGTTCAAGGACCGGACAAACAGGGAGGACCGAGAATGAGCGTGGTTGATGACGTTAAGACCGTCGTGTCGCTCGTGCAGAAGATGGACAACGCTGCCCTGTACACCCAGATACTCGAACTTCAGACAAAGGTACAAGGGCTTTACATGGAGAACATGGATCTCCGGAAAGCGTTGTCTGAAAAGGAGCAGCGTCTGAAGCTTGAAGACGATGTGTACTTTGAGCACGGCGCGTACTGGAGAAACTCAAACAACGATGGCCCCTACTGCGTGCCCTGTTGGGATGACAAGCGGAAGCTGATGCGGCTTACCCCAACGTCATTTGGGGGGGTAAGCTGTAACATCTGTCATTATATGTGCGACGAGTAGCCAGAAAATCATTGGGTGTTTGATCTCGCTCTGTGCTCGTTACAATGGGCATTGACATTTGGGGTCCGAAGTAGTATATTGATATTAAGAATGACATGGCATTGATTCTGGTATTGGGAGGGCATCTGACGTCTCTTCTGAGCACCAGCGAACTGATGGCAGCCTGCGGGCGCCAAGATTCATGCTTGATCGTTCCTTGAGGCATGCCGAGGCTTTCTCGATCGAGTCCCCAGTTGCGCGCAACTTTAGACTTAACAAGGAGATCCGAGATGTGCAGCCACGATGTGAACGCCCAATTTGAAGAGTGCAAGAGAGAGTTGCAGGAGGCTGCTGAAGCGGCCAACAAAGCGCTGGATGAGTACTTCGACATCCACGACAAGCTTAAGAACCCATTTAGTGTGCCCGGAGCGCACACCCCTGAGGCTGTGCACAAACTCCGTGAACAGGAAAAGGATGCGCTAAAAGACTACTTGAACGCTAGGGACGCTTGGACTTCCAAATGGGATGAGTGCGCCAAAATCCAGAGTCAACTTGGCCAATGACACCCGTTGTCAACGCCGGTTAGTGACTTGCAGTTCTCCGATTCCTTTTTCGCCTACCTCCGAAACCTCCTCGAACGCAGCGGACAATAGCGCGGGCAGGGGGCTTCGCGCCGTCTATTCGCTCTTCTTCTGCCCCGGTTCGATCACGGTTTTTCGGATCTTCATTTTCCAGGGAAGGCCCAGATCGGGAGTGACCGTGACCCCGCGCTCCGGAAGCGGCCCTTCCCAGCTGAAGTCCGGGGGGATGGCATCCACACTGTGCCGGGCATTCCGCTTGATCCGGGCCAGCAGTCTTCCCGAACGCGAGCGCAGGACGAGTTCCCCGGAGGGGGTTGCCCCAAGCATCAGGCCCTCTTCGGTGGAATAGGCGTAGTTCTCCCCCGCGGCCCCCCGGATGTCCGCCGACAGGTGGTATCCCTTCCTGAACATCTCCCATTCGACCCCGGCGGTGAAGGGCGGCCCGAACGGGGCGGCGGTCTTCTTCCCCTCCTTGACCGTGAAATGCACGGGATCGCGGACGCGGCCGCCCGACAGGGTGTACATCCGTCCATCGTCGCCGAGTTGTCTGTACGTGACATGCGCCAGTTCGTATCGTCCGGCGGGGAGCGCCACTTTTTCGGTGCTTCTGATCCTCAGGCTGCATCCCTCGCCGCTCAGGTACAGGCAGTCGGGTGCCGGATTCATCACCAGCCAGCCTTTCGGAAGGGGGGACGGGGACAGGGTGAGTTCAGAACCGTCCGCCGCCACGGCCAGATCATACAGTTCCTCCCCGAAGCCCCGGAACCCGTTCAGCGGCTCGACGAGCCTGCTCTCGTGCTCTGCTCCGTCCCCCTCCTCCCGGAAGACCGCCCCGTCACCGGACCCGTACGTTCTTGCGAAGTCGTTGTAGCGGCCGTTCACGTTCAGGTCCAGCAGGGTCACCTCATAGGCCTTGCGCCCCACCGTGCACCGTCCCCGCCGGCAGCGGGTCGAATGCAGTGCGGCAGAGGGTTCGGCCTCTTCCTTTCCCGGCCCGCCGGCCTCCGCGCGCCGGTACTCTCTCAAGGACAGTTCAAAAACGGGCGCCGCTTCGGCCTCCGGGGGGCTGAGGACCGGCATCTCCACCCGAAACACCGTGGAAACGGGTGTGAACAGGCCCCCCGGGTGGATGTCCACCGGTTTTCCGACCTCCGCCCTTGCGGAAATGAGTTCCTGAGGGGTCAGGGCCTTGTCCCCATTCCAGTCCACCCAAAGCCGCTCGTACCAGCCGGTTTCCGGATGGCGGTCTATGGCGAAGGCGATGTCCTGCCCCCCCTTGCCAAGGGGCACGACACCCTGCCGCAAACCGGGACCGGCGTCGGCGGGCCGCGCCGCTCCAACGGGCGACGCCTTCTTCAGGGGAAGGGTGATCATCCCGTAAGATTTTCCGACCCTGTCCTCGGCCTTGTCGGGGAGATCCACCGGGTCCAGGACGACGGTCAGGGATTCAGCCAGTCCGCCCCCGCAGGCGCAGCACACGAGAACCACCGCGAGCACAGGAACCTTCCGCATGGCGCAGGCCCTCCTGCCTGTAATTATGCGAGTGCGGCCCGCTTGGTTCCAGCGGCCGGAGCCTTCCTGATTGCCGCAGAGACGGTCCTGCCGGGACACAAGAGGGCGCAGCAAGCAGCGCCCCTACCTGCCCATGACCGGGGCAGACGCGAAACCACGGGACGAACCTCCTGTAGGGGCGCTGCTTGCCGCGCCCTGGAGCGAACTCGCAGTCCATCGCGTATTCGGCGGTCTAGCCTCGCTGGGGGCGGTCAGAACCGTTCCGCGAGCAGGTCGGGCAGGTCGGTGAAGCGTTCCAGGCGGATGTCGGCTTCCTGGTGTTCGGCGGGGTTGCCGAAACCGTAGGTTGCGGCGACGGCGATGAGGCGGTTTTCGTGGGCGGCGCGGAGGTCGTCGGCGCGGTCGCCGATGACGGCGCCGGGGCCGCCGCCGAGTTCGGCGAGGAGTTCGCCGACCATGATGGGTTTCCCCTCGGGCCTTGCGCCGCGCGCGCGGACGCCGTGGAAGAGGGGGCGCAGGCGGTGGGCGTCGAGGAAGGTGTCCACGTAGTCCTGGGGGCCGTTGGAGCAGACGGCGAGGCGGTGTCCGGCGTCGCGGAGGCGCTGGAGGGTTTCGGGGACGCCGTCGTAGAGGCGGCCCTCCTCGCCGATGAGGCGCAGTTCGAGGGCGTTGGTCTCGGCGACGATCTCCTCCATCTGTCCGGGGGGGCAGAGGGAGGCGAGCCAGGCCTCATAGGCCGCGACGGACTTGCCGAAGAACGAGCAGATGACGGCGGCGTCGGGCTCGGCGAGGCCGCGTGCGCGGAGGGTGCGCTGGACGGCGGGGACGGTCACGCGCTCCGTCTGGAGGAGGGTGCCGTCCACATCAAAGACGAGCAGGGCGGAGGGTCGGCCTTCCGTCACTGGGCGGCCCTGGCGGCCTGGTAGTCGTCCATGAGCCGCGTGAACTTCTCAAAGAGGTAGCGGCTGTCGTGGGGGCCCGGGGAGGCCTCGGGATGGTACTGGACGCTGAAGATGGGCAGCTTCCTGTGGGCCATGCCCGAGCAGGTCTTGTCGTTCAGGTGGAGGTGCGTGAACTCGACCTCGTCCGGATCAAGGGAGGAGGGGTCCACGGCGAACCCGTGGTTCTGCGCGGTGATCTCCACCTTGCCGGTGACGGTGTTGAGGACGGGCTGGTTGCCGCCGCGGTGGCCGAATTTCAGCTTGTAGGTGGTGCCGCCGAAGGCGTGGCCGAGGATCTGGTGGCCGAGGCAGATGCCGAAGATGGGCACGCGCTTCTCCATGAGCGCCTGGACGGTCGGGTAGACATAGGGCAGGGCGGCGGGGTCGCCGGGGCCGTTGGAGAGGAAGACGCCGTCGGGGTTGAGGGCCATGACCTCGTCGGGGCCGGCGGTGGCGGGGAGGAGGGTGACCTCGCAGCCCGCGTCGGCCAGGAGCCGCAGGATGTTGCGCTTGATGCCGTAGTCCATGGCGACCACGCGGTACTTCGGCGCGGCCGGGGCGGGCCAGGCGGACGGCTCGCGGAGGGTGACCTCCTTCACGAAGTCGCTGCCCGCCATGTCGGCGCCCGCGCGGGCCTTGGCCACGAGGGAGTCGGGGTTGAGGTCGGTGGTGCTGATGACGGCCTTCATGGCGCCCTTGGTGCGGAGGAGGCGGGTGATGCGGCGGGTGTCCACGCCGTCAATGGCGACGACATTGTGCTTGCGGAGGTATTCCGGCAGGCTGGCGGTGGCGCGCCAGTTGCTCGGCTCGAAACAGCACTCGCGCATGACAAAGCCGCGGACATAGGGGTGGCCGGACTCCACGTCGTCCTCGTTCACCCCGTAGTTGCCGATGTGGGGGTAGGTCATGGTGACGATCTGGCCGGCGTAGGAGGGGTCCGTCAGGATTTCCTGGTAGCCCGTCATGCTCGTGTTAAAGACCAGCTCGCCCTCGGACTCGCCCTCGGCGCCCACGGCCCGGCCTTCCAGCACTGTCCCGTCTTCCGTCGCCAGGATCGCTTTCATGGTAGGGTTCTCCCTTTTTGCGGGGGTGATTTGCGCGAAGTATACCAGATTTCCGGGGGGCGGCGTCGGGGCGGGGCGGACCACCCAGGGCAATCGCACCAAAATGCGCCTTGAGAAGTGGCTGCCAGCGGCATGGGCGGTCCTCGGTTATGTGATTTTTCTGTTGTCCCAACGGGACATCCGCCTATAGCCCAGGCCAGGCCGCCGCCCGAAGGGCCAGGTTTTCCCTGGGAATGAGGCGCCAATGGAACTTGCCCTGAAAGGGCAGCCGAAATTCTCACGTCTGAAAGAAGACGAGGCAGGCGTCCCGCCTGCCTTGTCTTTGGGTGCCCGTCCCTATTTCGGCGCTGGTTGGGGGATTGGCGGAGGCCGAAGCCGTCGCGGGAACCAATAGGAAGACCCGCGTCACTTCCCCGGGGTGGTCAGCGCCACGAATGCGGTGGCGCCGGGGCCGATTTCGAGGGTGATGGGGGATGCGGCGGGGTAGGTCTTGCCGGAGCGCCATTCGGTGGCGGAGGCCCAGGGCGCGCGCGGGGTCAGGGTCACGCAGGCGACGGCGGCCGGGTCGGTGACGGCCGGCTGGTCCGGCTTCTTGGCGACCCCGGCGTTGTTGACCAGTTCGACGACCCAGCCGTCCGGCAGGCGGTTGACGGCGTACTGGACCGGGTCTCCCGCCACGGCGACGGGCAGCAGCTCGTCGCGCAGGCGGGCGAGGCGGTCGTTGGCGACGGCGGCGGGGCGTCCCGTTTCGGGGTTTGTCCACGGCTCCAGCACCTCGACCGCGCCCTGGCGGGCGACGCGCTCGAAGCCTTCGCCCAGGGCGTCCCGGTGGCGGGGCGCCATGAGCACGCGGCTGCCCCGGCGCAGGGCCTTCTCCAGTTCGGAGAGGAATCCGTCGTCGAAGGTGATATCGCCGGCGAGCAGGATGACCGGGTAGGCGGGCAGCACCTCCGGCGGCACGCTGGTCAGAAGCACGTCGAAGATCTCCCCGCAGGGCGTGGGGCGCAGGTAGCGGCCCTCGGGATTAACCGGGTCCGGCGGGAAGTGGATGTGGTCCGCGTCCGGGAAAAGCTGGTGATCGAAGAGGTCGCGGAGTTCCACGTCCCCCGGCGTGGGCTCCAGGATGCCCCACGGCTTCTCCATGTACCCGTTGTACCCGGCGAGGTGGTCGAGGACGACGGCGACGGGCGTGTACGGCACGCCGCGGTCGTGGTCCCGCATGAACCGGAACACCTCCGCCGCCCTGCGCCCGTGCTCCGTGAGGGTCCAGGGGGCCTCCGGCTTCTCGAAGAAGATGGCGATGCTGTTCTCCGGGGTGACCAGGGCGGCCCCGGCGAACCACGCGTGGAGCCACAGGCGCTCGTAGAGGCTGAGCGAGTGCCCGGCGTCGAGTCCGCGCGCGCCGCCCGCCTCGCGGCGCAGGGGGCCGCTGGTGGTGCACGCGCCGGAGAACCACGGGCTCACCTGGATGGACCACGGCAGGTCCCACTGGCGCGCCGCGCCGCGCGCGAAGGCGATCTTGGACTGGGTGAACGCGATGTTCTCGCCCAGTTCCAGGCCGACGCAGCGCGCGCCCCATTCGGCGGCGTAGGCCTCGTAGTGCGAGTGGCCGGTCACGCTCATGACGCGGCCCAGCAGGTCACGGCTGCGGTTCATGAAATAGGCGCGCAGGGTTTCATAGCACTCCCGGCGGGATTCGGGGCGGCGCTCATAGCCCGCCAGTCCCGGCGGACGCATCCGGTGTTTGTACGCCTCGTAGTTCGCGCCGAAATTGTCCCGCCACCACGGCTCGTTGCACGACAGGTTGTGGAAGTAGTAGCCCCACTCGCCGAGCTGCACCGCCGTGAACACGCCGGCCGCGTCCATGGCGGCCAGGGCCGCCTCGTTCTCCGGGCCGGTGGTGCCGCGCCCGCCGACCACCTGCATGTCCCCGGCGGGATAGCAGACCACGGGCCACCCGACCGTCGCCAGAAAGTCGAAGAGCGGCTTCGCCGCGGGCACCGGCGACGGCCCGGGGTCAAACCCGTTCCCCAGCCCCTGCTCCCTCATGACGGCGACCAATTCCTTCAGCGTCTCCAGGTCGCCGGGCGTGCCGTACATGCTGAAGACCACCCCGTCCTGCCCGGGCAGCGGGCGCACCCGCAGCGGGCCCCCGGCCAACGCGGCATGATCCGGAAAGGCGGCGGCCGCCCCGGCGGCGGCGAGAAGGCATAATGCGGCCGCGCGCATTCCGTTGGCGGTCCCGGCCGGGAAAGGGATGCGGGTCATGGCGTTGGTTCTTTCTGTTGCGGGGCGTCTTGTGGGGAGCGGATGCGGCGGAGTTCGGCCAGGGCGGCGGACTGGTTCTCCGGGGTGCCCAGGGGGCGCGCGGCGAGCCCGTCCAGGAAGGCGCGCGCGGCGGCGCGGCGGTCCTCGGGCAGGGATTCATCATCCGCCAGCTCCCGGGCGAGGGCGCGCAGGGTTTCGGCGGGCTTCGCCGCCAGCCGCAGGCGCCAGAGCATCTCCTCGGGGCTGACCACGAAGACACCGGGACCGAGACCTTCCACGCACCACTGCACGGGTTCGAGTCCGCGCCGCGCCGCGCCGGGGGGCGCGGGGCGTTTTTTGGTGATCTCCTCCGAGAGGAGGTCGTCCGGGTCGCGGGCGGGCTGGAACTCGGACCATGCGTGGACAACGGTCCAGTCGAAGCGGGCGGTGGCCTCCTCGTGGAACGACGCGGCGGCGGTGTTGATGTCGCGGGCCACCTTGGCGGGCGGACCGTTGTTCTCCACCCGCGACAGGCCGGCCCAAATGCCGTAGCGCGCGGAGACCACGGGGACGGGGTCGCCCGCCGCGTTCTCCACCCAGCGCACCTCGCCCAGGCCCGCGTTGTAGGGGTAGTACTGGATGGCGAGGAACCCGGCCAGCCGGGGCATGCGCCGGGCGATGGCGGCGTACACCGCCATCGCGGCGTCGCAGTCCCAGTCGTTGGACAGGAGGATGAGCACGCGCACGCCGAGGCGGTTGCCGCGTTCGGCGAACTGCGCGGCGCGCGCCTCCACGGCGGCGGCGCGGTCCGGCGTGTCCGCGCCGTACTCGTCCGGGTAGTAGTACCCGGCGCCGAAGGAGAGGACGTAGTCGTTCGGCAGGGCGGTGCGGTTGAGGTGGGCCAGGGCGGGCACGGCGGTCTGCGACAGGTCGAAGACCGGGACGGTCCAGCCCATGGGGAACTTGCCCCGGGCGGGGGACTGCCAGTAGTCGCGGTGGTCGAAGAAGTTGCCCAGGCTCCACTGCACGTTGTCGCCGTCGCTCATGACGAAGGCCGTGAAGTGGGTTTCCGGGTCCGGTTCCAGCAGGAGCGGGTCGAACGTGGCCGACGGGTTGATCCGCAGGGCCGCCCATCCCCCGGCGGCCTCCGGCGTCACCGACGCCAGCGCGGGCAGGTTGAAGGCCCAGTTTGACGCCGTGTTAAAGTGCGCCGTGCGGCTGAGCTGCGACGTGGCGTGGTACTCGTCGCCGCCGTTCCAGCCGAAGACCGGCGCATTCGGCGCGAGGCGGCGCAGGGCGGCCTCCGTGGTTTCGTTGACCCCGAAGACCACCAGGCTCCGCGACGCGACGGCGTGGTCGCGCATGTGGGGGGCCTTGGGGTCGAGCAGGTGGATCCAGGCGCGGGAGCACGCCTCTGCGCGCTCGCGCAGGAGCCACGCCTCGTCCAGGTCCCGCGCGTCCAGCAGGCAGGGCAGCCCCAGTTCCTTGAACTTCGCCTCCGCGCGCCCGTCCACGATGAGGGCGCCCAGCTCCGCGGCGAGGCTGGTGGCGACGTTCACCGACGCGTTGTAGGCCCCCTTTCCGGGGGGCGCCTCGTACATGCCGCGCTCGCTGGCGTCGGCGCGGTAGAGGATGTAGCCTTTGACCACCCCCCGGTCCGCCTGTTCCCGGACGAGCGCCCACGGGTCGGAAACGTCCGCACGGGCCATGCCCGCCAGACGCGGGGTCTCGTCGCGCCAGCGCGCCCAGCTCGTGTTGCCCGGCTCGTCCACCCAGAGGTAGGTGTCGCCGCCCCGCTCCCGGACCTCCAGCGCCATCAGGCCGGAAAGCGACTGGAGGGTGAACACCATGGCGCCAAACACCCCGCCCGGGTCCTCCGGAAAGAGTTTCGGCAGGCCCGCCGCGTCGGCGGTCACGGCGAGTTTCGCCGCCCGGGGGAAGTCCGGCCAGTACACCGGCGGCTCTTCGGCCCGGCAGGGCGCGTGGGCCGCCAGCACAAGGGAAAAGGCGAGCAGGGCGTTTTTCATGGCGCGTTCTCCGGAGCGCACACCATACCCGCCCCTGGAGGGCCGTTTCCAGAAAAGGAAACCGGCCCGGACGCTTCGGGGCGTCCGGGCCGGAAAACGGCAAAATGGTGGGCGATAATGGGCTCGAACCATCGACCTCCACGATGTCAACGTGGCGCTCTAACCAAACTGAGCTAATCGCCCGTGTTTTCAG
>JAKPUV010001299.1 GCA_029554925.1 Candidatus Hydrogenedentota bacterium
CCATGCCCCGACAAAGCCCGCCTGAAGGACGAAGATGACGTCCGCGTTCTTCCGGATGAGCGGGGCGAGCTGGTCCAGGTGCCTCAGGATGACGTCCAGCGTCGGCCCCGCCTTCTCCTCCATGCTCTTCTCGTAGGCGAAGCGCAGCACCGCCTTCAGCCCCGCCGCGCGCAGGCCGTCAAAGCCCCGCTGGATGGCGTCCAGTTTCTCCGGGGAAATGTCCCCCTCCTGAAACCCGTCGAGGTAGCAGTACATTTGGGCGAGCGTGAGGCCGAAGGGCTCGTAATGCTGCGCGTCCAGCAGCCAGGTCGCGTCGGAGTAGGCCTCCGGCAGGCGGCCCCGCAGGTGCGCCGCCAGCCGGTAAAAGGACGCCCCGTCCGGCTCGGCGAAGACCGCCTCCGTCCGCCAGCCCCGCTCGGGGTTTCGCAGCCCCACGGTGCCGCCGGGATCGTCGCGCCGGATGCCGTGGTACTGCACGGTTCTGAGGGCCGGTTCCTCGGCCGCCGCGCAGACCGCGGTTCCCGAGAGCACCAGAAGCAGTGCCGTCATGTGTCTCATGGCTTCTCCATCCTTTCCGCGTTTTCTTGGGGTTCCGGTTCCCCGGCGCGTTTCCGCCGCTCCTTGACGGCCAGCCAGGCCGCCAGCGCGGACACGCCGAGGAAGGCTGTCACCGTCACCGCGTCCACCGGCCCGTCGTCGAGGCGCCAGCCCGTGAGCGTCTGTATCAGGAAGGTGATGTACGAGCGCGGCAGGTCAGGGTGCCCCATGCGGTAAAGCACGTTCCAGTGCCAGTCGGTGCAGAAGCAGTAGCCGAAGCCGCGGGTGATTCCGAATCCGAACCACGAAAGCGCCGTCAACGCGAGCGCCGCGAGGTGGACCCTCCGCGCCTTCGGCCAGACCCACCCGAACAGCACGAACAGGATGAAGACCGTGTGGAAGACGAGGAAGAAAATGTTCAGAAAGGGGTCCATGCCCCCTCAGCGGGCGGCGGTCCGCGCCGTCACGGGGCAGGCGACGCGGAAGCCGACGTCGAACACCTTCTGCCAGGGCGGATACTGCCGCCGCGCGGCGCTGCGGGCGTGCTTCGGGCGGTCGTAGAACGAGCCGCCGCGCGCCACGCGCGGGCCGTCGGCGTCCAGGGCGTTGCGTCCGTCGTCGCGCCAGGGGTAGGCCCGCCAGAGGCTGCGGGTCCACTCGGCGGCGTTGCCGTGCATGTCATAAAGCCCCCAGGGGTTCGCGGCGAAGCCGCCGACCGGCGCGGTGACCCGGTGGCCGTCGTCCACCGTGTCCACGGCGGGCCGCCACGGGTGGATCGCGCCGGAGGGCAGTTTCCACGGCTCATAGGTGTTGACCCGGGCCAGTGCCGCGTCGGCGAGGTTGGCCTTCCCGGCGAAGTCGTCGCGGACACCACCGTACCACAGGGGCGTCTCCGTGCCCGCGCGGCAGGCATGCTCCCACTGCGCCTCGTCGGGCAGGGTGAAGGGCTCGCCGGTGGTCTCGGCGAGCCACGCGCAGAAGGCCGCCGCCTCATTCCAGGACACGCGGACGGCCGGCTGCTCCGGCCCGTTGACGGGGTAGCCGCGCTCCTCCACGCTGAACTGGAGGAAGTCGCCGCTTTCGAGACGGCTGTCATGGGAGGGGTCGAAACGCGCGTACTGCGCGTTGGTGACCTCGGTTGTCCCCATCCAGAAGGAATCGTTCAAGGTGACTTCGCACACCGGCGCCT
>JAKPUV010001300.1 GCA_029554925.1 Candidatus Hydrogenedentota bacterium
CCATGCCCCGACAAAGCCCGCCTGAAGGACGAAGATGACGTCCGCGTTCTTCCGGATGAGCGGGGCGAGCTGGTCCAGGTGCCTCAGGATGACGTCCAGCGTCGGCCCCGCCTTCTCCTCCATGCTCTTCTCGTAGGCGAAACGCAGCACCGCCTTCAGCCCCGCCACGCGCAGGCCGTCGAAGCCCCGCTGGATCGCGTCTAGTTTCTCCTGGGAGATTTTCCCGTCCTGGAACCGGTCAAGGTAGCAGTACATCTGGGCGAGGGTGAGGCCGAAGGGCTCGTAGTGCTGCGCGTCCAGCAGCCAGGTCGCGTCGGAGTAGGCCTCCGGTAATCGGCCCCGCAGGTGCGCCGCCAGCCGGTAGAACGACGACCCGTCCGGCTCGGCAAACACCGCCTCTGTCCGCCAGCCGCGCTCGGGATTGCGCAGGCCGACCGTCCCGCCGGGGTCGTCGCGCCGGACCCCGTGGTACTGGACCGTTCTGACCGCCGGTTCCGCCGCCGCCGCTCCGATACCCGCAAGAACCAGTAGCGCCGCAATGCACCGTTTCATGGAGATGACCCCTTTCTGTTCCGAGTTATTCTTGGTGGTTCCGTCATGTTCGCAGGAAGAGACCAGCGTCCCGCACTGAGGTGGCACGGGCTTCCAGCCCGTGGTCTTGGGGCGCATTCATGACCCGAATCACGGGCTGGAAGCCCGTGCCACCTCCCGGGCAGGCACCGGCTCTCTTTGGAAAACAAAGCATCTCAACCACGAGACGCCCCCGTCACTGTCTGGGCGCGTTTCCGCCGCTCCCTGACGGCCAGCCAGACCGCCAGCGCCGACACGCCGAAAAACGCCGCCACCGTCACGGCGTCCACCAGCCCGTCATCGGGCCGCCACCCCGTGAGCGTCTCGATCAGGAAGGTGATGTACGAGCGCGGCAGGTCAGGGTGCCCCATGCGGTAAAGCACGTTCCAGTGCCAGTCGGTGCAGAAGCAGTAACCGAAGCCGCGGGTGATTCCGAATCCGAACCACGAAAGCGCCGTCAACGCGAGCGCCACGAGGTGGACCCTCCGCGCCTTCGGCCAGACCCACCCGAACAGCACGAACAGGATAAAGACCGTGTGGAACACGAGGAAGAAGATGTTTAGAAAGGGGTCCATGCCCCCTCAGCGGGCGGCGGTCCGCGCCGTCACGGGGCAGGCGACGCGGAAGCCGACGTCGAACACCTTCTGCCACGGCGGATACTGCCGCCGCGCGGCGCTGCGGGCGTGCCGGGGGCGGTCGTAGAACGACCCGCCGCGGGCCACGCGCGGGCCGTCGGCGTCCGCCGCGTTGCGTCCGTCATCGCGCCAGGGGTAGGCGCGCCAGAGGCTGCGGGTCCACTCGGCGGCGTTGCCGTGCATGTCATAAAGCCCCCAGGGGTTCGCGGCGAAGGCGCCGACCGGCGCGGTGACCCGATGCCCGTCGTCCACCGTGTCCACGGCGGGCCGCCAAGGATGGATCGCGCCGGAGGGAAGTTTCCAGGGATCATAGGTGTTCACCCGGGCCAGCGCGGCGTCGGCGAGGTTCGCCTTCCCGGAGAAGTCGTCGCGGACGCCGCCGTACCACAGGGGCGTTTCCGTGCCCGCGCGGCAGGCGTGCTCCCACTGCGCCTCGTCGGGCAGGGTGAAGGGCTCGCCGGTGGTTTCCGCGAGCCACGCGCAGAAGGCCGCCGCCTCGCTCCAGGACACGCGGACGACCGGCTGCTCGGGTCCGTTCACGGGGTAGCCGCGCTCCTCCACGCTGAACTGCAGAAAGTCGCCGCTTTCGAGACGGCTGTCGTGGGCGGGGTCGAAACGCGCGTACTGCGCGTTGGTGACCTCGGTCACGCCCATCCAGAAGGACTCCGTAACCGGGACCTCGCCCACCGGCGCCTCGTCGGGGAGTCCCAGCCCGTCGCCTTCCGCGCCCATGCGCACGGTGCCCGCGGGCACCAGCGCCAGCCGCAGCGTCACGCCGCCGCCCAGGTCCACGGTGCGCGCGGTGCCCGGCGCGGGGGCCGCGTCGGCACTCGGCGGCGCGGACGGAACAACCGCCTCTCCGGAGGCGGGCGGCGTCTCGGGGGGCACCTCGGCCGACTCCTTCTGGAACGCGGGGACGGGTGTCGCGTCCTCGGGGTCCATGGACGCCGTGTTCGGCGCGTATTTCGCCGCCATGGCGATGCGGCGCTCCCGCTGGTTTGCCACCTTGTCCGCGCCGACGATCTCGCCCCAGGTGCCGTGGGCGGGCGTGTTCAGGTCAATCCAGGTGAGGATGCGGTCCCAGGACTCCGCGTCCAGCGAAAGTCCCTGGTGCCCCGCGCGCAGGTGCCGCACGAGTTCGGTCGTGCCCGCGTGGTAGTCCAGCGGCGTGAGCAGGTGCATGTCGCTTTCCATGGAAGGCCCGCGCACATAGCGCCGCAGGGCGAGGTAGGACGGCGGGAAGTGCGACCCGGTGTTGTAGGCGGCGTCCCCGGCGGTG
>JAKPUV010000010.1 GCA_029554925.1 Candidatus Hydrogenedentota bacterium
ACTTTCCTCCACAGTGTGTTGCGGTTTGGGCGACCGGTTCCCGTTACGTCAAGCCTTATAGAAGGGCGCTCGCGGCGCTGCATTTGATCGTGACTGAATCGGGACACGGCGGTGGCGGACAGGCTGAAGGCAGTCCTCCAAAGGACAAGGGAGCATGGTCCTGCCACCGCCGTCGCCCAAACCAGGATTCGGGTTGTCCCCAAATTCTGGACGACGCGCCGGTTGGTTATCCACAACCGGCAGGCGGCGGCGGCCCGACCCAAAGAGCCGCCCCCTGCCAGGTGTGGGTAACCAACGTGGCAACTATAAGGGGGGTGGCCGCGTCTTCGCGGCCGGGGGATGTTCTTAGCGCCCGCCAGCATCCCGAACTCCGGAACATCCCCCGGTTCGCTCCCGCGAATCACCCCCCTGAAGGGGGGACCAAGGCTACGCGCGAACATCAAGTTCATGATGGCCGCCGGGGTGGGCCTTTGAGCGAAGGCGATGAAAGGTCCAGAACGCGGAAAACGGACTGCGGCCCCATGTTGTTCGCCGGGCAGGGCGTTTCCGGCGTGGAGGTCATCGTGGTGGACGACGGGTCCACGGACGGCACGGCGGCCGCCGCGCGGGCGCGCGGCGCGCGGGTGCTGTCGGGGAAGCCCCTGCCGCCGGGGTGGCTGGGCAAGCCCTGGGCCTGCTACCAAGGCGCGCTGGCCGCGCGCGGGGAATGGCTGCTCTTCCTGGACGCCGACACCTTCTTTGAGGACGGCGGCCTGCGCCGCCTGCTGGAGACCTACCAGCGCACCGGCGGCGTGCTGTCCGTGTGCCCGCACCATGCCGTGGTGCGCCCCCACGAGCAGCTTTCGGCCTTCTTCAACCTGATGATGGCGGCGGGCACGGGGGCCTTCACGGGGCCGCGGGCGCGGCCCACGGGGCTCTTCGGCCAGTGCATGCTCCTGGACCGCGCCGCCTACTTCGGCGCGGGCGGCCATGTCACGGTCAGGGGGCGCGTGCTGGAGAATTTCCATCTGGCCGACGCCTTCCGCGCGCGCGGCGTGCCCCTGGCCTGCCGCCTGGGCTGCGGGTGCCTGTCCATGCGCATGTACCCCGGCGGACTGTCCGACCTTGTGCGCGGCTGGGGCAAGGGCTTCGCCTCCGGCGCGGCCAAGACCCCCGCGCCCCTCATGGCGCTCATCGTCGCGTGGATGATCGGCGCGGTGTCGGCCTTTCTCGCGCCTGCCGCGCTGGCGTGGGGCGGCCCCGTGCTGCTCATTCCCTACGCGCTCTACGTCCTCCAGCTTCTTGTGCTGCTGCGGCGCGTCGGCGCCTTTTCCCCCTGGGCCGCCGTACTGTATCCCGTGCCGCTGGTCTTCTACATGGCCGTGTTCACCCGCTCCGTGCGCGCCGCAAAGGGCGGCGGCGTGGTGTGGAAGGGCCGCACCGTCGGCGGCGCGGCGGGGGGGGGCGGCCATGCTGGTTGAACTGTCCCCCCTGATGCTCGTGGTCACGGACTTCGTGGCGTGGTTCGTCATCCACATGGCCGTCGCCTGGGCCGGCACCCAGCTCCCCGACCGCCTCTTCCGCCCGGACGGTTTCGTCTGCCGCATCCGGCCCTGGGAGGACGGCGGCCGCGTCTACGAACGGCTCTTCCGCGTCTCCGCGTGGAAGGACCGCCTGCCCGACGGCGCCGCGCTTTTCAAAAAGGGGTTTCCCAAGAAGAACCTGCTGTCGCGCGACCCCGAATACCTCGCCCGGTTCCTCCGCGAGACCTGCCGCGGCGAATGGGTCCACTGGGCGGCCTTCTGGTGCGCCGGCCTCTTCTTCCTCTGGAACCCCTGGTATCTCGGCGTCGGCATGTTCCTCTACGCCGCCCTCGCCAACGCCCCCCCCATCATCACCCAGCGCCACAACCGCGCCCGCATGGCAAGGCTCCTGTCCCGGATGACATCCCACCGCTGAGGCCTTCCGGGTGAGACGGTCATG
>JAKPUV010001258.1 GCA_029554925.1 Candidatus Hydrogenedentota bacterium
GCGTCACCTCCGCCGGGTCCATCATGGCGCGGCCGAGGTAGGTGTCAATGGCCCGCGTGCGGTAGTTGTAGCGGCCCGTCATGAGGCAGGCCCGCGTGGGCGTGCACACGGGGCACGCGTAGAACCGGCGGATCCACGCGCCGTCCCGGCGCAGCGAGTCAATGCGCGGCGTTTGCAGGACCGGGTTGCCCGTGCAGCCCAGGTCGCCGTAGCCCTGGTCGTCCGTGAGGATGAACACGACATTCGGCGGGCGCTTCGGCCCCGGCTCCGCCGCCCGGACCCCGCCGCCCGCGGACAGCAGCAGCGCGGACGCCGCCCCGGCCTGTTTCAGGAAGGCTCTGCGGCTGGATGAACGCATGGCAACTCTCCTTCGCGGGGCACCGCGCCCCCGGCGATTCTAGCAGAACGGGCGCGGGCGCTCCGCTCACTCCCGGAATCAGACCAGCACGATCCGCTCCATGATCTCCAGGAAGAACTCCCGCGACCACAGGGCCAGGGTGTCCGGGTCGCGGACGAAGGGCCGGACCTCGTCCCGGGCCTGTTTCACGTTGAGGGCGTCCACGGCGCCGCGGAACAGGCCGTGAAAGGCGTCCGGAGTGAGGGTGCCGCCGGTCCAGTGGCCGGAGGAACGCATGCGGGCCTCCAGATGGGAAAGGCGCAGGCGGGGGTGCCGCGCGGCGTACCACACGAAATCGTACCAGTCCCTGCCCTTGACGCGCCCGCCCCACTTCCGGCACAGCAGGGCGTGCATCTTGCCCGCGAAGAGGTCGGGGAGGGTGTAGACGCGCACGGCAAAGGGCACGGGCAGCAGCACGGTACGGCTTTCCGTGGCGAAGCCCGGGGGCGGGTCCGTGTCCACCTCCAGCTTGATCTTCAGAATCTCCCGGGCGTGGATCCCGCCCGCCCCCCCCTCGCCCGGACGGATGACGATCATCTGGCGGAGGGTGTTGGCACGCAGAAAGGCGGAGGCGATGGCGGAGTCCTCCCTCCGGGGCCGCGCCTCGAAGTCCACCTCAAACCCAAAGGACGCCAGCTCGCGGCGGAGGGCGTCGCCATAGCCGCCCAGCGTGAACGCCGGATCGGGCGCGAGGAGGGAGAAGTCCAGGTCCTCGGAGTAGCGGTCGAGGCCGTGCAGGACGCGGAGCGCCGTGCCGCCGTAGAAGGCGGCGTGCTCGAAGAACTTCGCGCGCCAGAGGCCCAGCAGGGCGATCTGCTGGAGCACCTCGCG
>JAKPUV010000046.1 GCA_029554925.1 Candidatus Hydrogenedentota bacterium
GCGGTGAGTGCCTGCTTCCGCTGTGTGTCCATGACCGGCTCCTAGAGGTTGACTGATTGGCAGTATAACCAAATAACCAAACAGGGGTCAAGCCCCTCTTCTTCCCGTCCACCCGTTTCTTGCACTTTTTTTTCTTTTTCGCCGGGGTTTGCGCTATCCTACCCCCTGATCCTGCGCGCGCCCCCGGACCGGGAGGGCCCGATCCGGCGGCGCGCGCCCCATTGGGAGAGCACGCGGAAATCATGATGACCATACCCCAGCTGCTGGACGACCGGGCGCGCACCCACGGCGACCGCGTCATGGTGGTGTTTGACGACCAGGAACACACCTACCGCGACTTCTGCGACCGGGCCGGCCGCGTGGCGGGAAACCTGAAAAAACGCGGGATTGGCCCGGGGGACAAGGTGGCCCTCCTGCTGGCGAACTGCCCGGAATACCTGTACTGCTTCCTCGGGCTGGGCCGGATCGGGGCCGTCATGGTCCCGGTAAACCCCACCCTCACCTTCGAGGAATATGTCTTCATCATCCGGAACGCCGAGGCTTCGGCCATGGTGGTGACGCCCGATTTCCTCCCCTCCCTCCAGACCATTCTGGCGTCGCTGCCCCTGGTGCGCCGAGTGTTCGTGGTGGGCGAGGCCGGCTGGGGCGCTGAGTCGTTCGACGACCTGCTGGAACCCGTGGACATCCCCGAAATCGCCGCGGACGAGACCAGCGACGCGGCCATCATCTACACCTCCGGCACGACCGGCGACCCGAAGGGCGTGCAACTGACCCACGGCAACTACATGTGGGACGCCCTGTCGGTGTTCCGGTCCAACGACGTGCGGGTGGACGACCGGTTCCTCTGCATTCTGCCGCTTTTCCACGTGAACGCCCAGGTCGTGTCCGTTCTGACGCCCATGATGGCCGGGGCGATGATCATCCTCGGGGGCGGCCAGTTCAACCCCTTCGCCATCCTTCCGATGATCGAGAAGCACCGGATCACCATCATGAGCGCGGTGCCCACGATCTACGGGATCCTGTCGCGCCTGCCCAAGGCCGAGTCCCACGACGTGAGCTCCATCCGCTTCTTCGTTTCCGGCGCCGCCCCCCTCTCGGAGGCCATCTACCAGGCGGTGCAGCGGGTCTTCAAGAAGCCCCTGATCATGGGCTACGGCCTGACGGAGGCCACCTGCGCCAGCGCGGTGGCCGACCACGAGGATCCCATGCGCTGGAACTCGGTCGGCCCGCCGCTGCGCTACACCAGCGTGCGCATCGTGGACGAGCAGAGCCTGGACGTGCCCGTCGGCGAGGCGGGCGAGATCTGGATCGCGGGCCCCGCCGTCATGAAGGGCTACTACAAGAACCCCGAGGCCACCGCCGAGGTGCTGGTGGACGGCTGGCTGAGGACGGGCGACATCGGCCGGATGGACAAGGACGGCTACCTGTACATCCTGGACCGGGTCAAGGACATGATCATCCGGGGCGGGCTCAACATCTACTCGGCGCAGCTGGAGCATGTGATCATGCGCATGTCCGAGGTGGACGAGGTCGCCGTGGTGGGGGTGGAGGAGCCCACCTGGGGCCAGGAGGTGCTGGCGGTCGTCAAGCTCAAGGCCGAGTGCTCCCTCACGGAGCGGGAGGTCATTGACTTCTGCAAGGAGCACCTCGCGGCGTACAAGGTGCCCCGTTTTGTGCGCTTTGTGGAGGCCCTGCCCAAGACCCCCATCGGCAAAGTGCGCAAGAACGAGCTGGTGCGGCAGTTTGCCGACGTGGCGCTGCGGCGCTCGGGCGGCTGAGAACAAAACTTCCGGCGGACGCCGGGCGAACGCAAGGAGGCGAGACGCGATGGACCGGTGCACACGAAGGGCCTTTCTGGGGCGGGCGGCGTGCCTGGCGGGGGCTGCGGCGGTGGGATTCGGCGCGCGGGCCGAGGGCGGGGCGGTCCCCCGCATCGGCGCCTGCGACTGGTCCATGGGCATGGGGTTTGACCCGGGGGTCATGGCGGTGGCCAAGGCCATCGGCCTGGACGGGGTCGAACTCTCGGCGGGCAGCCCCCAGGACGTGCTGGAAATCTCCGATCCCGCGCTGCGGGAGAAGTACAAGGCCGCCATGGCCGAGACGGGCGTTGTCGCCTGCTCCATGGCCATGGGCTTCCTGAACAACTCCCCCCTCGCCACGGACCCGCGCGGGCCCTCCTGGCTGGAGCAGTCCATTGACGCCTGCGGCGACCTTGGCGCGAAAACCCTGCTGATGGCCTTCTTCGGCAACGGCGACCTCCGCAAGAGGCGGAAGCTGAAGGAGGAGGAGATGAAATCGGCCGCGGAGCGCATCCGGGCCGCCGCCCCGCGGGCAAACGACAAGGGCGTCGTGCTGGCGGTGGAGAACACCCTCTCCGGCGCGGACAACGTGAAGTTCCTCGACATGATCAACGCCCCGTCGGTGCGGGTCTACTACGACATCGGCAACTCCACCTACAACGACTTCGACGTGCCCGCCGAAATCCGCGCCCTGGGGGACAAAATCGTCCAGATTCACTTCAAGGACGCGGCCAACTACCTGGGCAAGGGCAAGGTGGACGTTCCGGCGGCGGTGAAGGCCATCCGGGACATCGACTACGCCGGCTGGATCATTCTGGAGACGGCGAAGCCCTCGGGCGACATGCAGGCCGACTTCAGGGCAAACCTCGAGTACACCAAGGGCGTTTTCAGCGCCAACGCGTGAGGGAGAGAATCCATGAGCATCGGAAGACGCGAGTTCCTGTCGAAATCGGCCGCCGCAACGGCGTTCACCATTGTTTCCGCGGGCGCGGCAAGCAGCTACGCCCAGAATGCCAAGATCGCCCTCGGCCTGTCCGGATGCGGGGGGCGGGGCCGCTGGATCGGCCGCCTGTTCCAGGAGTTCTCCGACTACAAGGTGGTCGCGGTGCATGACTACTTCCGCGACCGCACCCGCATGGCCTGCAAGGACATCGGGGTGCCGGAGGAAAAGGCGTTCACGGGCATGGACGGCCACAAGGCCCTGCTGGGGGAGCCGGTGGACGCGGTGGCGATCATCACGCCGCCGTACTTCCATCCGGACCAGGCGGTGGAAACGCTGGCGGCGGGCAAGCACCTCTATCTGGCAAAACCGGTGGCGGTGGACACTGTCGGGTGCCTGCGCGTGCTGGAGGCGGCGGACAAGGCGAAGAGCCTCTGCACGCTCGTGGACTTCCAGACCCGCAACAACGAGTTCTACCGCGAGGCCGCGAAGAAGGTGCACGAGGGCGCCATCGGCGCCCCGGTGCTGGCCCAGGTCTTCTACCACTGCGGGCGCCTGAACCCGCACTCAAAGGAAAACACGGAGACCGCCCGCCTGCGCAACTGGGTGTTTGACAAGGCGCTCTCCGGCGACATCATCGTTGAGCAGAACATCCACGTCATCGACGTGGCCAACTGGCTCCTGAACGGCCATCCCCTGTCCGCCACGGGCACCGGGGGCCGCAAGGCGCGGGTGGACGTGGGCGACTGCTGGGACCACTTCGTGGTCACGTTCCGCTACGCGGACGACGTGGTGGCGGATTTCAGCTCGGTGCAGTTCCAGCTCGGCTCGACGGACGACCTGTTCGTGAAGGTCTATGGCACCGAGGGCACCGTGGAGACGCACTACGGCGGGCAGGTTTCCATCGGCGGCAAGAAGGAGAACTGGCCCGGCGGCAGCACGGCGACCATCTACCAGGACGGCGCGGTGAACAATATCCGCGACTTCCACGCGGCCATCACATCGGGCACTCCGATCAACAACGCGCGCACGGCCGTGGAGAGCAACCTGTCCTCCATCCTCGGACGCAAGGCCGCCTACGAGCAGCGGACCGTGACCTGGGACGAGATGATGTCCGACCTCACGCCGCTGGACGCGAAGCTCCGCCTGCCCGCGGACGGGCCGGACACCCGGGCCTGACCCGGCGCCTCAGCCGACGGTCAGCGTCCTTCCATAGGCGAAGGCCGCCTCGTTCTCCGCGTGGAATTTCGGCGCGAGATGGCGGTGGATCGCCTCGGTCCACGCCTTCTCCGGAATCGGGAGCAGGGCGCTCAGCGTCCCCAGCAGTCCGACATTGAAATTCCGCGACGTCAGGGGGGTGTCGTCCTTGTCGAGGTCTTCCAGGTTCTCGCTGTTCCCCAGGATAAGCTTGGTCGAGATCAGCACCCCGCCCTCCCGCAGCAGATAGCGGTTGTTGTCCAGCTGCGTGGGGTGGAGGACCAGCAGGAACCCGGCCTCGCCCGTCGGCACCATGGGGCTGTGCACGCACGCGCCGAAGCGCACGTCGCTCGTCACCGAGCCGCCGCGCTGGCTCATGCCGTGGATTTCGCTCTGTTTCACGTCCGCTCCGGACAGGAAGGCCGCCTCCGCGAGGATGTCCGCCGCGCGGATGACGCCCTGGCCGCCCAGGCCCGCGATCACCACATCGGTCACGCCGCCGTTATTTGTCGTCATGGCACTTCTCCCGGTCGGCCTCAAGGGCCTTGATCCGCTT
>JAKPUV010000053.1 GCA_029554925.1 Candidatus Hydrogenedentota bacterium
GACTTTGGCGACACCAGCGCGATTGTCAGTTTTCTCACGCCGGACCGTGGGCGGGTCGCGTGCCTGGCCAAGGGCATGCGCGGCAAAAAGAGCCCCTTTGCCCCGGTGCTGGACACCTTCAACCGCGTGGATCTGGTGTGCTACTGGAAGGACGGACGGTCCGTCCAGACACTCGGCGAGGTGTCCCCGCTGGAGGTCTGGGGCGGGTTGAAGCGCGACGTGGACCGTTTCGCCCACGCCGCGTTTCTGCTGGAGATGTGCCTGCATTCGGCGGGGGAAAACGCCCCCTCCGAGGACCTGTACGGGGCCCTGGTGTCGGGGCTGCGCTCGCTGGAGGACCATGCGGACAATCCGCGCGGCCGGACCGCGCTGGCGGCGTACCGGTTGCTGGAGGCGCTGGGGCTGGCCCCGGAGTTGGCGGTGTGCGCCGACACGGGCTGCGGCCCCGAGGCGGCCCGGTGGTTTTCGTGGGAGCACGGCCTGTCGGAGACCCTCGGGAACCGCCGGGTGCGGCCGGAGGAGGTGGCGGCCCTGGGCCGGATGGCCGCGGAGGGCGTTCCGCCCGCCGGGGGCCCGCTGGCGGAGGCGGTGTTTGAGCTGATGGCCAGATTCACGGCCGGGCAGCTGGAAACGGATTTCCGGAGCCTGCGCGTGCTGCGCCAGGTTTCGGGAGGCGTCCGGCCGGCGGACGCCTGAAGAAAGGAATGAATGAGCGTACCCCGGGAAAACATCCGCAATTTCTGCATCATCGCGCACATTGACCACGGGAAGTCCACCCTGGCCGACCGGCTGCTCCAGCAGACGAACACGATAGACACGCGCAACCTGAAGGAGCAGACGCTCGACAACATGGACATCGAGCGCGAGCGCGGCATCACCATCAAGTCGGTGGCCGTGCGCATGAGCCACACCGCCGCGGACGGCCGGGAGTACGAGCTGAACCTCATCGACACGCCGGGGCACGTTGACTTCTCCTACGAGGTGTCCCGCGCCATGGCCGCGTGCGAGGGGGCGCTGCTGGTGGTGGACGCCGCCCAGGGCGTGGAGGCGCAGACCCTCGCCCACGCCTACAAGGCCGTGGCGGAGAACCTGGAGATCATCCCGGTCATCAACAAGGTGGACCTGCCCGCGGCGGACGTGGACGGGACCCGCCAGCAGATCGAGGAGGTCATCGGGCTGCCGGCGGACGACGCGGTGCTCGCCAGCGCGAAGTCGGGGCTCGGCACCGGGGAGGTGCTGGAGGCGGTGATCGCGCGGATCCCCCCGCCCAGAGGCGAGCGGGATGTCCCGCTGCGCGCGCTCATCTTCGACGCGGTCTACAACATCTACCGCGGCGTGATCGTGTTCGTCCGCGTCAAGGACGGCATCCTGCGCCGCGGCCAGCGGGTCATGATGATGACCACCGGCATGCGCTACGAGGCCGTGGAGATCGGCACGCTCAAGCCGGAGATGGTCCCCTGCGACGAGCTGGCGGCGGGCGAGGTCGGCTATGTGATCTGCAACATCAAGACCCTCGAGGACACCCGCATCGGCGACACGCTCACGGCGCTCGACCAGCCCGCGGCGGAGGCGCTGCCGGGCTACGAGGAGGTGAAGCCCGTCGTCTTCTCGGGCATGTACCCCGCCAACGCCACGGACTACGAGGAGCTGCGCGACGCGCTGGACAAGCTGCACCTGAACGACTGCTCGTTCCAGTACCACGCGGACAGCAGCGACGCCCTCGGGCTGGGGTTCCGGCTGGGCTTCCTCGGCCTGCTCCACATGGAGATCATCCAGGAGCGGCTGGAGCGCGAGTTCGGCATGAACCTCGTCGTCACCATGCCGAACGTGGCCTACACCATCACCACGACGGACGGAACGGTCACGGTCATCGAGAAGGCGTCGCAGATGCCGCCGGCCGGCGAGATCCAGATGATCGAGGAGCCGTACATAGAGGCGGACATCCTCTGCCCCACGCAGTACCTCAGCACGGTCATCGAGCTGTGCAAGAAGAAGCGCGGAATCCATGTCCGCGTGGACTACATTGACGGCAAACGCTGCATGGCGGTCTACCAAATGCCGCTGGCGGAGATCGTCATTGACTTCTACGACAAGCTGAAATCCTGCACGCGCGGCTACGGGTCCCTGGAGTACCGCATCATCGGCAACCGCCCCGGCGACCTCGTGAAGCTCGACATCATGCTCAACGGCGACGTCATCGACGCGCTCTCCACCATCGTCCACCGGGACAACTCGGTGTACCTGGGCCGCGCGCTGGCGTCGAAACTGCGCAAGCTCATTCCCCGCCAGCAGTACGAGATCGCGATCCAGGCGGCCATCTCGCGCAAGATCATCGTGCGGGAGACCGTCAAGGCCGTGCGCAAGAACGTCACGGCGAAATGCTACGGCGGCGACATCACGCGCAAGCGCAAGCTCCTCGAAAAGCAGAAGGAGGGCAAGAAGCGCATGAAGCAGGTGGGCACCGTCGAGGTGCCCCAGGAGGCCTTCATGGCGCTTCTCAAGGTCAACGAGGAGGACACCTGATCAGCGGCGACGCGACAGACGCCCCCGCGGCGGACAAGCCCCGCCCCGCCCCCCCGCGCTGGGTGTTGTGGGTTCAGGTGTTCACCGGCCCGTGGAACCGGCGCAATCTCCTGGCGTGGATCGGCGTCGTTGCCGCCGTCTTCGTGACCAAGGGTTGCCTCTTCGACCAGTACATCATCCCCAGCGGCTCCATGGAGCCCACCCTGCACGGGGCCGAACGCGGCGGCGACCGCGTCATCGCCAACAAATGGCTCTATGGTCCGCGCATCCCCTTCACCACGGTCCGCCTGTGGGACTGGGCCGCCCCCAAACGCTGGGACATCGTGGTTTTCCGGTCTGTGGAGCCCGACGCGCCGCACCCCGTGCTGGTCAAGCGCGTTGTCGGGCTGCCCGGCGAAAAGGTCCAGATCCGGAACGGGAAGGTGTTCATCAACGGGGAGGAGGCCCCCCTGCCCGACGACATCAAGGACACGGTGAAGTACACCACCGAGTGGGTGCTGGAGAAGGAGGTGCTCCTCCGCCAGTTCCTGACGCTGGCCAAAAAGAACGAGCCCCTCGACATCCTCAACCCCCGCCACGAGCCCGTCCAGCAGCTCTACCGCGACATGCGCCGCTTCCACCCCGCCGTGAAGGACCGCGACGTCGCCGCCCTGACCCTGGGGGAGATGGCCGAGATGTGCAGGGGCCTCAGCCGGGAGTCCCTCAACACGGTCCGCCACCTGACCCTGCTCTCCATGCCCCGCATGGTCTACGGGATCATGGACACGCCGGAACTCAGTGTTGTTCCCGGGGATCATTACCTGCTTCTTGGCGACAACAGCGGCGCCAGCCGCGACGGCCGCGTCTACGGCTGGGTGCCCCGGGACCACCTGCTGGGCCGCGTATGCGCCGTCTGGTGGCCCTGGGACCGCCGCCGCGACTTCACCGGATTCACCGGCACCTGGTGGGGCATGGGCCTTCTCTACGGCGGCCCCGCCGCGCTCGTCCTCTGGGAGATCCTCCCGCGCCTCCGCCGCCGGGGGAAGAAGACCGTGCGGCCGTAGCCGGCGCCCCTCCCCTTTTCCGCAGCGGTGGAAGCATTCCGCGTTTCCGGCTGTTCCACAGGGAAAAGAGGGCGCTTTATGGATCCCGGCAACAGCAACCCGCGCCTGAACCGTTTGGCCGGCGCGGCCAGCCCGTACCTGCTCCAGCACGCCTCCAACCCCGTGGACTGGTATCCCTGGGGGGAGGAGGCGCTGGAGAAAGCACGGCGGGAGGACAAGCCTGTCTTCCTGTCCATCGGCTACGCGGCCTGCCACTGGTGCCATGTCATGGAGCGGGAGTCCTTCGAGAGCCCGCGCATCGCGGCGCTGCTCAATGAGTCCTTCGTTTCCGTCAAGGTGGACCGCGAGGAGCGGCCCGACCTGGACAACCTCTACATGACCGCCGTGGCGGCCATGACGGGCTCCGGCGGGTGGCCGCTGTCGGTGTTTCTGACGCCCGAACTCAAGCCCTTCTACGGAGGCACCTATTTCCCGCCCCGGGACACGCGGGGACAGCCCGGTTTCGGCCGGGTGTTGGAGGCCATCGCGGGGCTGTGGCGCGACAACCGGGTTGAGGTGGAGGAGTCGGCGGAGAACCTGACGGAGAACCTGCGGGTCATGCTGGCGCCGAAACCGGGCCGGGCGGCGCCCCCCGCCGCCGCCCGGGTCGCCGACGCGGCGCTGGCCCATCTTTCCGCCACGTTTGATTCGGCGCACGGCGGCTGGGGCGGCGCGCCGAAGTTCCCCAATGTGAACGCCCTGCGTTTTCTCCTGCGCCGTGCGGCGGACACCGGGGACCGGAACGCCGGGAACATGGCGCTCTTGACGCTGGACCGCATGGCGCGCGGGGGCTTCCACGATCCCCTGGGCGGGGGATTCCACCGGTACGCCGTGGACGAGGAATGGCGCCTGCCCCACTTCGAGAAGATGCTCTACGACAACGCGCTGCTGGCGTCCGCCTATACGGAGGCCTTCCAGTTCACGGGCGACGCGCGCCGGGCCGAAGTCGCGCGGGACACGCTGCGCTATGTCCTGCGCGACATGCAGGGGCCGGAGGGCGGCTATTACGCCAGCGAGGACGCCGACAGCGGCGGCGAAGAGGGCGCGTTCTACCTGTGGACGCACGCGGAGATCGGGGATATCCTCGCACCCGACGAGGCAGCCCTCTTCCGCGCCGCCTATGACGTCCGCCCCGAAGGCAATTTCCCGTCCTGGGAGGCCGCGCATGAAGGGAAAAACGTCCTCTTCCGGGCCGTCACAGAGGACGAGCTCGCGTGCAAGACGGGCATTTCGGTGGACGCCCTCCGCGCGCGGCTTGCGGCGTCGCGGGAGGCCCTCTTCGCCGCGCGGGAGAGGCGCGTCCGGTCTGGACGGGACGAAAAATGCGTCGCCTCCTGGAACGGGCTGATGGTGTCCGCCCTGGCGCGCGCCGGGGCCGCGCTGGACGAGCCGGACTTCATCGCCTCGGCCGAACGCGCCGTTGGTTTCCTCTTCTCCGAAATGGTCCTGGACGGCGAGCTCCGGCGCACGTGGTTCCGCGGCCGCTGTTCCGGCCCGGGCGGGCTGGAGGACTACGCGGCCGTCGGGCTCGGCTGCATCGACCTCTACGAGGCCACGCTTAACCGGGAGCATCTGGACCGCGCCGCCTTCCTGGCGCACGGGCTGGTGGAGCGCTTCCACGACGCCGCCGCGCCGGGCTTCTTCGACATCCCGGTGGAAACCACGGACGCCCTGGTGCGGACGAAGACCTTCCAGGACAACGTGGAGCCCTCGGGTAACACCCTCGCCGCGCTGCTGCTGGAGCGCCTCTCCCGCCACACGGGGGACCAGGCCTCCCACCGGATCGCCGAAGCGACGTTGAACGCCGGGCTGGCGCTGGTGGACCGGGTGCCCCACGCGGGGCTGGGCCTCCTGTGCGCCGCGGCATTTTCCGGAGCCCCCCCGCTGGAAATCACCTTCGTTCCGGATCCGGAGGGCATGCCCCCCGAGGCGGCCCTGCGGGCCGTCCACCGGGTCTTTCTCCCCGCCCTCACCCTGAAAATGGACGGGACCGGATCTCCGCCGGAAGGCGTGGCGGTTCAAATATGCCGCCACAGCACCTGCCTGCCCCTTCTCCGCGGCGTTGAGAAGCTGGAGGAGGAACTGCGCGCCGCCGCACCCCGATGGACTCCCGATCAGAACCTGTGATAAACTCTCCCCGTTCGCGCCCATAGCTCAGTTGGATAGAGCGCTTGCCTCCGGAGCAAGAGGCCACAGGTTCGAGTCCTGTTGGGCGCGCCATTCTTTTTCCTTGGCGCATATAATCTTGCGCGTTTTCGGCCCCTGCCAGCACTGCTGGCGGAAAACTGTACAAATACAGTATCCGCACGAGGGAGCCGAAAATGAACAGCGTCAAGGTCCCCAAGTACCGCCACCACAAAGCGTCCGGCCAGGCCGTTGTAACCATCCAGGGGCGCGACCACTACCTCGGACCGCATGGGAGCCATGAGTCCATAGAGCGCTACGCTCGCCTAGTGGCGGAGGCGCAGCTGAACGGAGGCGTCATCGCGCCAAAGCAAGAGGCGAAGCCGACCGTCAACGCGATGCTGGACGCCTACGAGGTCTTCTGCGAGCACTACTACGGCAAGACGCCGGACTACATCCGCGTAGCCACGAAGCACCTGCGCCTTCTGGCAGGCAACAAGCCCCTGGCCGACTACAAACCCCTGGACCTGCTGACGCTTCAACAGCACCTCGTGTCCGGGGGAAGGCTCCGGCGCAGCACGATCAACAGCGTTGTCGGGATCGTGAAGCGCGCCTTCAAGTGGGCGGTCTCCCGGGACATGGTCGAACCAGCTGTCTGGCAGGCGCTGACGGCTGTCGAGGGACTGCGGAGGGGGCGCACAGCGGCCCAGGAGCCGCGCAAGGTCCTTCCAGTGGATGAAGAGACGGTCGAGGCGACGTTGCCCTTCCTGACGCGCCCTGTGCGCGGCCTTGTGCGCCTGCTGCTGGCCACGGGGGCGCGCCCGGGGGAGCTGGTCGGGCTCCGCGCTGTGGACCTGGACACGAGCGGGCCGGTGTGGTGTCACCGCCCGGCGGAGCACAAGACCGCCCTCCACGGGCACGAGCGGGTCATCTGGTTCGGTCCGAGGGCGCAAGAGGTGCTCCGGGAGTTCATGGCCAGGCGGCCGGTGAACGAGCCGCTGTTCTCCCCGCAGGATCATCTGGAGGAGCGCAGCGAGCTGGCCACGGTGCATCGCCGTCCAAACCAGGCGCCCAACCCGAAGGTGTCGGACCGGGTGGTGGGGAACCAGTACGATTCAGGCGATATCCGCCGAGCCGTCGAGCGGGCAGTTGCCGCGGCGAACCGGGACCGGGCGGAAAGGCTGGGACGGCCGCTGAGTCCGGAGGAGGAGGTCCCCAAGTGGTTCCCGTACCAGCTCCGGCACACGTTTGCCACCCGGGTGCGCTCTGAGTTCGACATTGAGGCGTCGCGCGTCGCCCTGGGGCACCGGGACGCTGGAATAACGCTCACCTATGCAGAGGCGGACGCCCGGCTGGCGGCGACGGTGGCGGCGCGGTTGGGGTGACGGAAATCTGTATGAAGGGAGCAAGCAAGGAGGTTTGCCTACCATGAAGGGCCAGCTGGCAAGAGTTCGAGGGGCCGCGGCGGCGGCCACGTTGGCCGTCTCAGACGGTCAGAAGCCGGACAACGCCTTCCAGCGGCTGTTTCCCTCCCTGTGCCAGTCCCGCCAGCTCCCGGTCGTGAAAGCGGTGCTCGACGGTTTGCACCGGCAATACGGCTGCGATGACCCCCTCGTGGAACTCGAGAAGCGCATCGTGGCCAATGTCGGCGTGCATCTGTGCGCCACGCTGGACGCCGGCCAGTTCGCCAAGGCGGCCGACATGGACGTGATTTTCCGCCAGCACGTTGCGATCCTGCGTTCTGTGAAGGCCCCGAAGGCGCAAGAGCGGGGGCTTTCGAGCTATTCCGTGGCCGACCTCATGAGTGAACTTGTTGTCCGAGGAGTCTCGGACGCCATAGAGGAGAATCCCAGCGATGTTTTTTCACGCGTCGAAACCGAGGAGTAAGGACATGATGCACGCGAACGGGATGTTGCGGACCGGCGACAGAGAGAAGGCCGGCCTGGATCTGTCGGAGGTGGCCGACGCCCTCTCCCAGGGGGTCGCGGGCCGCCTGGCGTCCACGTCTGAGGCGCTCGAGGAGCGCGAACAGCTGCGGTGCGGGAAGCCGTTTGGCGATCAGTTCGTTGACCGCCTCCTGGCCGGCGCCCGGAAGAAGGCCCTTCCGCCCGCGACGCCGGACCCGAAGCTGGTTGAGTTCTTCATGGGTCAGATGTCGTACCGCCTGGGACAGACGGTATGATTTTCACACCGCAGTACCGCAAGCAGCCGGTGGTGGACCCCACGGCGGGCATGACCCCCGAGGAGCGCCAGGCGTGGGAGAAGGACCGCTTCAATGAGGTCCAGGCGCGCGTGAAGAAGGAAGAGCGCGAACGGAAGCAGCTGGAAGACTGGCGCAACCGACCGGTTGTTCTGGGGCCGAACGATCCCGCGCCGCCCTTCCCCGGTCCGGCGTTTGAGTCGGAGGACTGACCCGTGGGGATAGAAAACCTGAAAAACTGGCACCCGAAACCGCTCCCGGAGCTGGACTACGACATGAAGCGGGACGGGAACTGCTACGAGTCGTTCATGCGTGTCATGGAACGGCACTATGTGACAAGGTGCGTTCGGGGATACAAGAAGATTGCCGATTTGGGGTACGGGCATCCGGAAGAGCACGAATATGTGTGGATCACGAAGCCCTACGCCACCCTGGGCGTCCGGTACCTTCCAAAGCCCACCTCATGTTTCTTTGGTCTGGACCAGAATGACGAACGCAGGTACTGGTTGGAGACCGCCGTCACCCTGGGCAATGACGCGCTCAACTGGTTCCTGTGCGGTTATGCGGAACCGGAGGGGGCCCCTGGGCGTGATTTTTACGACTCAGTCCAGACGATGGTGATCAAGGGCTACTATCCCCGCGACCACAAGATTCCGACGTCCTGGTTCTTCCACAGCGCCGATCACGTCCTGCGACGGGTCGCACATCTGGCCGGCGCCGACGTGGTCATCAAGGAAAAGAACGGCATATTCACCATCGGACCCGACCAATCCCGCTAGTTTTTTCGCCGTAGTCGCCCGCCTGTCGCGGGAGACTGGCCCGTCCGAGCGCGGAGTTTCTCCTTCTCCTCGGACGGGCCGATTTTTGTATATGGGGGCCATGTACGAGAACCTCGGATTCGGCCTGATGATCAGCCTGCGGGACGCGTTCAGCGCGAATGCCAACAGGATTTCCGCAGCCGCGAGAGAGCTCGACGGCACCATGAACAATGTCGCCGTGGGGGTCTCCCGCAACATGGCCCGCATTCAGGCCGGTGCCGGGATGATGGGCGCGGGGGTGGCCATGCTGGCGGGCTCCGCCGTGCTTGTCCGGAGCACCATTGACACCCAGAACGCGCTGGCCGCGACGGCCACCCTGGCCGAGGTGAACCTTGGGCGCATAGAGGCGGCGGCGGTGAAGTTCACCAATACCTGGGCCGGGTACACGAAACCGCAGTTCATCTCCGCGGTGTACCAGATGAAAAGCGGCCTCGAGAATCTCGATGAGCAGGCGATGCTGACCGCCACCTCCATGGCGGCGCTGACGGCCAAGGCGACCCTGGGCGACCTGTCCGGCATGACAGACACCTTCGTGTCCGCGTACACCAACCTGCGATTCCTGAACAAGGAACTCTCAGACCAGCAGTGGTTTGAGACGTTCAGCGGCGCGATGTCTGCAACGGTGAGGCAATTCCGGACTACCGGTGCTCAGATGACTGATGCCCTAAAGATGATCGGTCCACTTGCGAGCAACATCGGAGCGTCCGCCCAGGAACAGCTTGCCGTTCTGGGCACGTTGCAGGCCAGCATGCCGGGCGCGGAGGCTGGGACGCTCTACAAGGCCTACGCCCTGCGGGTGGCCGAGGCCGGAAAGGCCCTCGGCCTGTCCTTTGTCGGTCCGACGGGCCAGGTGAAGAGCCTCACAGAGGTCATGGACAGTCTCATGGCCCGGTTCCCCGACCTGACACAGGCGGCCGCGCAGACGCAGATCAAGGAGGCCTTCGGAAGCGAGGAGGCCTTCAAGTTCGTCTCGACCATGGCAAGCAACATCGGGGCATACAAGAAGGGCCTGGGCGCTGTCGGCGCGGGCTGGGAAGGTGGCATGGCGGGAACGCTCCGCATGGCCCAGACGCTCGACAACACCATCGGCGGCGCGCTCGGACGCCTCGGGAACAACACCAGGAACCTCATGGAGGCCCTCGGGACCGCCATTCTCCCCGTGGTGACGCCGATCATCCAGGGCGCGGGCGCGGTCATGCGCGGTGTCCAGGCGGCGGTGGACGCGTACCCCGGCGTCGCCAAGGCGCTGCTGGGCACAATTACCCTGCTGGGCGGCGGCCTTGTGATTGCCGGAGCGCTTACCATGGCCTGGGGCACGGCGGGTTTGGCGGTGGCCACCTACGGCGCGGCCGTGCTGGCCGCCGGTGTGGCCTTCTGGGCGGTATGGTGGCCCGTCGCCGCGGTGGTGGCCGGCCTGGCTGGAGCGGTGCTTGCCCTGCGCGCCCTGTGGACGCGGAACATCGGCGGGATGCGCGACGCCGTAACCGGGCTCTTGGGTCCGGCGTTGTCGGCTGTGTCGGGCTGGTTCTCCGGTGTGGTCGCCCGGGTAGGGGCGTTTTTCAGCGGGGTCTGGGGGCCGTTGAGCGCGGGCATCCGCGCGGCGGTCGGCATCGTGGGCACCGCGATCCAGCCGGTGGTCGCTGCGTTCTCCGCCGTGGGGAGGGCTGTCGGCGACGTTATGGGCGCCTTCGCGCGTCTTGCCAGCGGTCCTGGCCCTGGGTTCTTCGGCGCCCTGGGCCGCGGCATTGGGATGCTGGGCGGTGCAGTCGCCTGGGCTGGAGGGATGCTCCTACGCGGCCTCCTGGCCCCGGTGGTGCTTGTCGCCCGCGGCGTGGCCTTGGTGGCTTCGGGTATCTCCATGGTGGTCCAGGCGGCCACCTGGGGCGCTGGCGTCATGTGGTCCGTCCTGACAGCCCCTGGACGCGCGATACTGTCCACGGTGCGCGCGCTCTGGAACGGTGTCACCGCCGGGTTCAGCGCCCTGTGGCAGGGCGTTTCCGCTGGTTTCAGACAGGCCTTTGCGCCCGTCCTGGCGGTGTGGAAGGAGTCGGTGCTCCCGGCTGTCAATGCGATCCGCACGGCATGGGCCGGCCTGTTCCAGGGGAATGGGACTGGGGTTGGTCTTGCCAAGGTCGTGGATGCACTCAAAGTGCCCATGCAGTGGCTTCTGAAAGGGGCCGGCCTGCTGGGCCAGGCCCTTGGTGGCACCCTTGGCGCGGCGGTGCGCTGGGGCCTCGTTCCGGCGTTGGAGTTCGTCGGGGGCGTTCTCGGAAGCGTAGCGCGCATGGTCGAGTCCGTCGTGCAGGCCGTCCGTGGGGCCTGGGAGTTCTTCACGGGGTTGCCCGTTGTGAAGTGGTTCGTCGAGCCCACGGTGAAGCCGGTTGAACAGCCGGGCGTCACCGGCATGAAGGTTCAGACACCGCAGATGATCATGGAGCCCGGCGGACTTGCCCGACAGTTCCGCCAGTTGGCCAGGCCCATGGCCGTTGGCCTTGCCGGTCTGAGCGTGGCGGCTCCGCAGGCGCCCGCTGTGGCACGTCCGGCGGTGTTGCAGGATGTCCGGCCGCCGGTGTCCGTTGCGCGTCCCTGGGCGCCCCTGGCGGCCCCGGAGGCCCGCCCGGAAATCGAGCCGCCCGACATGCCCCAGGATGCGCGTCCGCTCCCCGTGGAACGGCCCTCGCGCGAGATCGGGAAGGCCCCGGCGTTCTTCCCGTCGCCGCCTCCGGTCCGGGTTGTCCTCGACGTGGCGCCGATTGTGGAAGAGCTTCGCAGGGTGGCGGAGCGCCCCCTCGAGGGCACGTTCGAGAACCGAATCGTGCTGGACGGCCGGGAGGTGGCCCGCAGCGTCAACAGGTTCAACCGGGCCGAACAGGTGAAGCGCTATGGACAGCAGGACTGATCTGAAGAAGGTGGATCAGCAGCAGAAGGTGGTCGAGAAGCTGGTGGATGATGCGGCCCCCGTGCCGACGGGCGGGCTGTGGAACCTGACAAAGCCAGAGCTCGACGACATGGCGAAGCAGAAGGGCGTGAGCCTCAACATCACGAAGAAGGACGTGCTGGACAAGCTGGACGAACTTGAGCCCGGTGTGGATCATTCCGGCCTGTCCGGTGTCGAGCTCGTCGCGCAGAAGCAAAAGCTGTTCGGGAAGAGTCCTCTCAAGACAAAGCCGCTGCTCATCAAGGCACTGGAGAAAGCCGCCGGCGAGGAGCTGGCGCAGCAGGCGAAGCAGGTCGCCCACCAGGCCGCGGCGGCCGCCGCGAACTGGGATGACCCGCTCGACGATCCGAAAAAGATGGGCTACCTCCTGCGCAGTGCGCGGATCATCGCGTATCAGCGCGGTGTGCGAGTCGGCATGCCGCGCGCGGAGCAAGAAGACCTGGCGGGGGACATCCTCCTGCGCGTGGTCGAGAAGCGGCACCTCTTCAACCCGGCCAAGGGCGCCTGGAGCACCTGGGTGTCCCGGGTCGCCAACAGCACAGTGATGAATGCCCTGCTCGCTAGAGTCGCCGCGAAGCGCGACGTGCGGGTGGTCGTTTCCCTCGAAGCGGGAACGCTCTAGTCTTCTTCCTGGGCAATGCCTTGATTTTTACCCCGCCGTGGGGTACAGTCGCCTTGTCGTTAGTGGTAGTTGGTCGTTCGCCCCCGGGCGTTGGTCGCGTCCGGGGGCACCTTTTTGGGGTCCCGAAAATTCCTCTTGACACCGGCGCCGGGGTGTGGTACGGTGTGGGTATCAGAAACCAAAGGCCCCTCCATGAAACGAAACACCTTTTGCCCCCCAGTTGCCGGAGTACCGCGAGGTCCCGGGCGCTCCTTTGGTGCGCTGATACAACTGGGGGGCTCAGTTTCGGAGGGCATATCATGCCAACCCCAGTCCCCTGTCTCCCCCCCCCCACCCGCCCGCACCTGCAGGTAAACCCCCACCCCTGGCGGCTGTCACGAGAGGCGGAAGCCGCCTGCGTGGACACCACCGTGGCCGCCCTGGCGACCCTCTCCATCGCGCTGTCCTACCTGATGGACAACCGGCCCATGGCGGCACAGCCCATGGCGGACCTCCTCGAGGAGCAGGTCTGTCGGCTCACCAAGCGCCTGGCCTCGGAGCACAGCGCCTACGAGCTGGCCACCGCCGCGGAAGGAGGTGCGGCATGAGCAAGAGCACCCCCGTTGACATCTTCATGGAACACAACCTGAATCGGCTCATCCGGTCCGAGAAACGCATCGCCGGAGCGCTCGGAACCCTCCTCTGCGACTACAGCCCCGGCGTCTCTGAGGCCGCGGAGGCGCTGGAGGCGGCCGCCGCCGGCCTCCCCAGTCCCTTCGGCGACACTCCGGAGGTGAAGCATGCCTTCTTCGTCCTGGCCGAAGCCGCAGAGGCGCGTTGCCCCACGCGCCGGGAGACCAAGGCCCAGTGGCACGCTCGCTTGGGGGAGCCTCCCAGCAGCGATGTCTTGGACGCGCTCCGGGTCCTTGCCGACGCCAAGCAACGGCAACAGGCCGCCGCGGAAGGAGGTGCAGAATGACGCGTCCCCACGCCCCCACCCCTCCGGGGGTCATTCACCCGCCCCGCCCGTATCTGCGGCCGGTTGAGCCACGCCCCTGGCGCATGCGCCACGAGGTTGCAACCGACCTCCTCGACGTGGCCCTGGACGCTCTTGTCAGTCTGACCGCCCTGGTCGCGCACCTGCGGGACAACTGTCCGGAGGAGGCGGAACCCATGGCCGACCTGCTGACCCGTCAGTCGGCCCGGATTACCCGGCGCCTGGCCCAAGAGCGCAAGGCCCAGGAAGGCGGTGACGCATGAACCACCTCACCCAACTGAACCCCGGCGTGGATGCGGCCCTCGAGCGCCTGCATGCGGCGGTACACGGCCTCCCCGACCCCTTCGGCCCCAGCCCGGAGGTGGAACGCGCCTTCGCGGTCCTGGCCGACGAGGGGAAGCGCCGCGGCCTGCAACCCGGGGAGAGTCCCGCCCATTGGCGCGCGCGTCTGGACCGTCCCCAGAGCCGCCGGGCCAAGGCGGCGCTCCGTGTTCTTCAAAACGCCAGGAACAGACACAAAACAGACTAGACCGCCGGTTACTGCGGCAAAAACTCCCCCGTCGGGCATGGTTCCGGCGGGGGATTCTCTTTTTTTTCGGGACTCCCGAAACGGCAACAGGCCGCTCTGTAATCCAGATTACAAACGGGCGGGATGTGTCCAGCAACAGACCCCGGTTTTATTGGGGTTTTGGGCATATCCCGCCCTATCTGGAACGCCGTGCGCAATCTTGTATGTAGGGATTGCAGCAAGAAAGGAGGCTGCGAAAATGGCGCGAATGATGCGAATCAAAGAGGCCGTGAAGCAGGTTCGGCGACCCGATGGTACCCCCGTCTCAGAGGCAGCGTTTTTTGGCTGGATTTACAAGGGGGTCAGGGGGCGGAAGCTCCCGTCGGTCCTCTTCGGAAGGATTCGCTACATTGACGAGGATGAGCTGAACAGCTTCCTCAAGCACGTCCATGGTCTGTGACATGTCGCCCGCGAAAAAGGAAGCCCCCCGGCACGAAGGAGGCGTGCGCCGGGGGGCCATGTACGAGAGGTCCAGTTCGTGTTCACAGGTTTTATACAGGATCGAGGAGGCCGACCATGAGCGGGAAGACTGAGCGCGTCCTGGCTAGGGCCGGAGAGTCGGTCAATCGGCTCATTGGACGGGTACTGCAACCGCCCGCCCTGATGCAGGCGGACGCCCTGGCCGAACTCCGCGCGATTCCAGACTCCGTTCTCAAGGTCCTGACACCTGAACAGCGCGACGCCAGGACGATCATTCTCAACATGGCGGACGGCGGCGTCCCGCTTGAGTACGGCATCGGAGAACAGGTGGACCGGCTTGGGTACCCGCCCGCCGTGGCCGCCTACGCAAGGGACTGTGCCAGCGTCGCCACAACCGACGTTCCGGGGTGCCGTTCCGACATCTGGGACGCCCACAGGGTGCTGGAGACAGACCGGTTGGCCGACCACTTGAAGGACGCCAACGGGAACCCGGCCGTGGTTGCGGAAGTGACCGCCAAGCTTGTCGCCCTCGGAGAGGTGTCCGCCGCGGCGGAACCGTTGCTTACGGCGTTCGAGGAGGACTGGTTCGACACACCGGACGTCCCGTGCCCGTGCGCCCTGTCGGGCGCCTTCCCGCTGAACGACACAAGCATCCTCCAGGGGAAGGGAGGCTTCGGGAAGTCCTTTCTGAGTCTGCAATTCCTCTTGTCGGTGGCAATCGGAAGGGAGCTTGTCCGGGGATACGTCCCCGAACACGGCCCGAAGCCCGTTGCTTTTGTCACCCTCGAGGACCGCAAGCAGTCGGTGCTGGAACGCGCGAAGAAAATCGCCCGGGCGTACAGCTTCACCCCGGAGGAGCGCCGTCTGGTCGCCCGAAACTTCACAATCAAGGCCCAGGGGCCGCCCTTCGTTCCCGTCGTGCGGCGGCCGGATGACGGCACCTTGCGCGCCGGCCCGGACCTTCTCCGGCTTTCGGGGGAGCTCAAGAAGCTCCGGCCCGCCATGGTGGTCTTGGACCCCATTGCCAGCCTGCTGGGGCCCGCCGATGAAAACGCGAACTCGGACGCCCGCGCGGTAGGGGCGATCCTGACACACGCCATGCCCCCGGACTGTGCTCTCTTGCTGGTCGCCCACGTCAGCAAGGCGCAGCGCCAGGACGGAACAGCCCTCACCCCACGAGGCGCACAGGCCTGGGAGGATGCGGCGCGGTTCACCCTTGGACTTCGTCCGCCGACCAACGGGGAGAAGTCCAACGCTGGCGATAACGACATCGTCGTGCTTGAGAACGAGGGCAAGCACAATCACCTGCCAAAGCGCCCCACGCAGTACCTCGTGCGGGAACCATTCCGCGCCGGAGTCCCCGACAAGGTCGGTGTCCTGATGGAGTTCAACTTCACCGCCGCACAGCGCAAGGCCGAACAGGAAGCCGATGCCCGCGTCGAGCAGGCCATTCTCGAGGTCGTGGCCACCTTCCCCGACGGAGTTACCAAGAAGGAGCTTATCGGAAACGCAGAGACCG
The DNA here is from genome assembly GCA_029554925.1 of Candidatus Hydrogenedentota bacterium. Taxonomy (GTDB): domain Bacteria; phylum Hydrogenedentota; class Hydrogenedentia; order Hydrogenedentales; family CAITNO01; genus JAAYBR01. The sequence goes on from JAKPUV010000053.1 coordinate 15,791, forward strand.
TCGAAAGGAAGAATCACGGCAATGAAGCGCGTCTCGCTATCGGAGAGTTGCTGGGGTACGGGAAGCCCATGCCCGTAGCAAGGCTCCGAGAGCTCCTTGACTCGATGATCGGTCGCGGCGTTTTATGGCAGACGGGGGACGGCCGCGGCGGCAAAGGGGAGCGTCGCCTCTTGCGCGTCAAACCGGTGACAGATACCGGTGACAACCTGGATTCTGAACCAGTGACAACCGGTGACAAAACCAGTGACAACACCGGTTATATACCGGTGACAGACGGCCCCCCCTTAAGGGGGGATATTGAAGCCCCCCCCCTTGGGGTGGCGCGTCCGTCTTCTGTCGGCGAACTGCAAGAGGAGGAACTCGTAGAAGACTTCGAGGCCGCCCCCTTCTGACAATCCAAACCGCGGCCACGCCGCAAGGAGAAGCATCGTGAAAATTCTGACCCTCGACCCCAACCTGGCCGAACAGCACAGGGCCACCCTCGCAGCAGCCGGACTCACACCGCTGACCGAGAGCGAGAGCACCGCATTCCTGGACGGGCTCAAGCTCGGTCTCCTGCGGCGCGACACCCCCGCCGACTCCGAGGCCCCCAGGACCTCCCCCAGGACCGTCACCGCCGCACCCCCGGCCAAGACCCCGACCGTCAAGCGCAAGCCCGCCCCACGGACCTGCACGCGCTGCCTGGCCGTGAAACCCGTCAACAGCTTCCCCAGGGGCTCCGAGATTTGCTTCGCGTGCTTGAAGGCCGCCCCCTCCGCCGACGGCCGCGCCCCCTCCCTGGCCGATGCGGAGCGTATGACGAAGACAGCACAGTAGCACCGGATACGGCGGAGAGCGGAGTAACGGGCGGGACCTCCCCCAGGGTCCCGCCCCGTCTGTCTTCTCCATATTTTTACTATGGAAAGGTGAACATGTCCCATACCGTTTTTCCGGTGGTTTCCCTTGATTTCCTGTAGTCTGTGTGGTAAGATGCCTTTGTCGCTCGCTTGTGTAAGCGGTGCGAAATCAATAGTTTAGGTCCGCTGGCAAGGCCCCCGAAAACGGCCCGGAGCGTTCTCCGGAGCAAGAGGCCACAGGTTCGAGTCCTGTTGGGCGCGCCATTCTTTTTTAAAGCGCACAAGTTGCTCCGCCATCCCCTCCCCTATGCGAAATCCTCCGGTGCCAGGGCCGGATTTCCCGCCCAGGCGACCTGGGCGCGGTAGTTGCGGTCGGCGACGGGGTTCCCAGTGACCCCCACCTCCCCGTAGGTGCCGATGAACTCGAAGCCCAGGCGCGCCGCGCCGGGAAACACCCGGGCGATGTCTTCCACGTAATCCCGGTTCTCCGTGCGGGTGGAGGTGTTGAACCAGTGGAGGTATCCATGGCGGCGGTGTTCCGGCGCCCCGGCGAACCCTTCCGGGAATCCGGGTTTCCGCACCATCTCGTCCAGGGTGTACTGCCAGACGGTTCCCGGGGGCACTGCGCCCACATAGGGCATCGCGGGGAAGGACGCGATGCGGTGGTACCCCCGGTAGGTGCTGTTGACGAAGATGCCGTCCGGTTTTGCGGCGAGGGCGTGCCGCAGCAGGCCGCGCGTCGCCACCACGCAGTCCATCAGGTTTCCGTTGGTCTCGAAGCCCAGCCCCGCCCGCGCGCGGACCGCGCTTTCAGACGGGTTGACGATGAAGTCGCCCATCTCGTAGTTCACGCCGCCAATGGCGAAGGTTTCCAGCATCCACTCCAGCCCGTCCCGCCACCATGCCTGGTTCTCCGCAAGCGACGGGTCGAGCACGGGGGTCACCTCGCGGCCGCCGCCGTCCTCAAAGGCGGTGCTGGCCCGTTCGGGGTGCTTCCGCAGATAGGTGGCGAGGTTGAAGGGGTGGTCCCCCTCGTAGTAGTAGCCCCCGTAGGCGCACAGGCCCACCCCTGGCACGATGGCGACGCCATGGTCCCGGGCGTAGGCCGCAAGCTCTTTGGCCGCCTTCACCCCGCCGTGGGCGTCCCGGAGAAAGCCCCACACGATGACCGC
>JAKPUV010000120.1 GCA_029554925.1 Candidatus Hydrogenedentota bacterium
CGATCGGACCTATCCGACGGATCCGACCGATCGGTCGGATTCCTTCTGCCGCCATCTCCCCCGGTCCTCTGTAAACCGACGAAGCGCGTGCCCCAGTCCCCAGCCCCTAAACCCTAGACCCTAGACCCTCAAATCCCCCCCCCGGTCCTCCACCGTCTTCCTCACGAGGGCGGGGTCCAGTTCCGCGGGGGCGCAGCCCTTGGCCGCGCAGAGGGCCGCCGCGATGCCGGCCGCCTGGCCCATCATGGAGCAGGTGGTGCTGACGCGGGCGGAGGAGAGGGCAAGCTGGTCGGCGGAGAAGCAGCGCCCCGCCATGAACAGGTTCCTCCCGTCGCGCGCGACGAGGCAGCCGTAGGGAATCTGGTAGGGCGGCACATCCAGCTCGTCCTTCGGCAGGATGTAGGTGCGCTTGTCGTCGTCCGGCTTGTGGCCGTCGAGGTAGAAGGTGCCCATGGCGACGGCGTCGTCGAAGCGCCGGCCGGCGCGCAGGTCGTCCACGCGGAGCGTCTGGAGGCCCGTGATGCGGCAGCCCTCGCGGATGCCGATAATGGGCGAGCAGTGGTCGAGCCGCCAGGGCTTCCCCTCGACGCGCTGGTAGTAGTCCAGCACCTCCAGCATCCTGCGGCGTCCCCGGATCTCCGCCGCCGTGAGCGACTCCGTGTCCGTCGAATGAAACATGGGGATCTTCACCTTCAGCGCGTTGGCCCCGGGGCCGTCGGGCCACACGCTGGTCATGGGAAGGTCCTCCTGGCGGCGGACGGGGGAGAACCAGCCCTCCGGCAGGCGCGGGCGCGTCTCGTCGGCCCCCACGTGGCGCACGAAGAACATCATGGACATGGGCAGGGGCAGGCCGTCCCCCTCGCGCCCGCGCTCCACCGCGAAGCCCGCGGCGCGGGCCACGTCGCCGTCGCCGGAACAGTCGATGAACAGGCGCGCGCGCAGCGCCTCCGGGCCGGACTTCCCCGCGATGACCGCCTCCGTGAGGACGCCGTCGCGGACCACGGCGTCCACGAAGCGCGTGTGCAGCAGCAGCTTCACGCCGCGCCGCAGGAGCAACTCCTGGAGGACGACGGCGAGGATCTCGTAATGGATGTTCGTGCCGTCGAGGGCGCCGAAGGCCGTGAGGTCGCGCACGATCTCGTCAAAGACCTCGCCCTGGCCCGTCATCTTGCCGCAGAAATTCGCCACGCCCCCGGCGGTGAGGTCGCCGCCCGTGACGGCGAAGCGCTCCACCAGCACCACGGACGCGCCGGACTTCGCCGCCGCGCACGCGGCGGACACCCCGGCGATGCCGCCGCCGATGACCGCCACGTCCGCCGTGTGGCGCACGGGCAGCCGCCGCGACCACTCCACCGCGGCGGGGTCCGCCGGCGCGCCGCCCTGCGCGCGCGCCGCGCCCAGCGGGGCCATCGCGCCCGCGGCCAGCCCCCCGAGAAAGCGTCTGCGTTTCATGCGTGTTCTCCCCCCGCCGCGCTCACTTCCTCGCGTCGAGGGACTCCAGGAAGGCGTCAATGCGGGTGTTGGCCTGCTCGTCCGACCAGGTGCGCGTGTCGTTCATGTCCGCCTCGAGCATCAGCGTGGGGATGCCGTGCTTCTCCTCCAGGCGGCGTGCCAGCTCGTACTGGCCGAAGGAGTAGGCGCGGCAGGACCGGTTCGAGTGCATGACAAAGCCGTCGAGGTGGAACTTCTCCACCATGCTGGCGAGGTCGCGCTCCCGGTACTCGAGGCCGTGGTTGATGTAGCCGCCGATGTAGGTGGCGGCGAAGCGGCGGAGGCGGTCGCCGCCGTAGATGTCCGGGGCCTGGTAGCAGAAGCTCTCCGGATAGGTCGAGACCACCAGCGCCGCGCCGCGCTCGCCGAAGCGGGTGGACAGCTCCTTGATCTTGTGCCAGATGGCGAGGTTGTCCCAGCCGAGGCGGTGCTTCTCGCCGGGCACGGCGGCGATGCCGTCGGCGACCCGCTCGTGGAGCTCCGCCAGGAGCTGCTCGTAGTAGTCGATGCATATCTGCGTGCCGCGCAGGGTGACGATGGGGCCCAGGTGGATGAAGGTGTCGAAGGAGTTCATGGGGGCGGGCCGGTGGGCGAGCAGGCCCTGCACCTCGCGCCAGAGGGCGGCGGCCCGCTCCGACAGGTCGAGGACCTCCTCGAACTTGTCCCGGTTGAAGGGCTTTCCGGTGGCGGCCGCGATGGCCTCCATGGCCTCCTCCATCTGGGCGGTCATGTAGTCCACGGCGTGGGGCTCGTCGTCCATCCCGTACTGGTAGGGCGCGTCGATGAAGATGAGCGGCACGTCCCAGATGCGCTGGAGCTCCTGGTACCACTTGGTGACGGTGCCGCAGATGTTGTTGCAGCAGAGCAGGAAGTCGGGCCTCGGCAGGCCGCCGATGGGGCTGGTGCCCGTGAAGATCGCGCCGAGGTCCGTGCGCGCGTAGGAGCACAGGTCGCGGCAGAAACCCCGGTCCTCCGCCGCCTCGCACAGCGCGTCCGCCATGCGCGACGCGCCCGCCATGGCGGCGTGGTTCTCCGGGTAGAGGGGGATCACGTCCATGGCGTAGAGCAGCTCCACGGGCGCGCCGCTGGTGATCCAGGCGAGCTTCTGGTCCGTGCCCTCGGCCATCTTCGCGCCCATGTAGTACATCGTCATGATCTCTTTCATGCGGCCGTAGGACTTCAGGGGGACGCGCTGCGTGCTCATGTGTCGCTCCTGTGCCGCGCGCGGGCGCGGCGGTTGTCTGCTTGTCTCAGGTCCGGGCGGCGGCGGTCTCCGCGGCGATGAGCGCCGCGCCGAGGGCACCCATGGTCTGGGGGAACTCCGGCAGCTCCAGGGGGAGGCCCAGGGCCTCCTCCAGAAAGCGCACGACCCCGCTGTTGAGGGCGACGCCGCCCGTCATGACGCAGGGGGGCTGCACGCGCACGCGCGCGGCCAGCGACCCCGCGCGGCCCGCCACGGCGCGGCACACGCCCGCCAGGATGTCCTCCACGGCGCGGTCCTGCGCGAGCAGCGAGATGACCTCGCTCTCGGCGAAGACCGTGCAGGTGGAGGAGAGCTTCGCGGGGTCCGCGCTGCGCAGGGCGCGGGGACCGAACTCCGCCAGGGGGATCTCCAGCGTGCGGGCCATGACCTCCAGAAAGCGGCCCGTGCCCGCCGCGCACTTGTCGTTCATCTCAAAGCGGCGCACCGCGCCGTTTTCCAGGGCGATGGCCTTCGAGTCCTGCCCGCCGATGTCCACCACGCCGCGGGCCTCCGGAAACACCGACGCCACGCCGCGGGCGTGGCAGGTGATCTCCGTCACGGCGCGGTCGCTGCCGGGCACCTTCTCGCGGCCGTAGCC
>JAKPUV010000163.1 GCA_029554925.1 Candidatus Hydrogenedentota bacterium
AGGGTCCGGTCCCCCTGGGGCAGGCCGCACAGGGGGGCAAGGAAGTGCAGGCATACGCCCTTCCCCGGCGATGACGCATGCCATAAGAAGGCGGTCGTCCCCCCTTCATCCCACACCGTCGTAACGCCGTCGTCGTCCAGAGCCGTGGTTACCCCCGATCGCTGGGATGCCTTCAGGGAAAGCACAAGGTTTTCATCCAGACGCTCCAACAACTTCGTCTCCGCCGCTACGAGTTCGTCTTTTCTACACGTCATAAAATTGTTCTCCAAGGTTTGCCCGAAGCCTCATGCCCCGGACACTTTCCCCAACATAGAGCGGGCGCTTCCAAAACGACCCAGTATTTGAAACTCGGACACTCCAGGAGCCTGTCGGAAGGTATTTCGGGAGCCGTCGCATCAATTTCTCACGCCCTTGTCATTGGTTCATCTCTTGCGGGCGTTCCGGGCTTGCGCTGTGGGGGGGCGGGGAATCCGCCTGGGACGAGGCTTCCATTAGGAGGGCGAGGATTTCGGCGGGGCCGAGTTCTTTGAGGAGTCCCAGGAGGTTTTCGCGGAGGGGCCGTGACCCGTTCCATTTTGAAAAGGGGCAACATCTGGGGCAACGGAAGATTTGTGGTTTTTCTATCTCATTGCGGTCGTTTTCTTTATGACTCCCCTCTCCCCGCCTTACATGCAGAGGGTCGCAGGTTCGAGCCCTGCACCGCCCACCATTTCCTTCCTCAGACGGTTCACGGACAGTGGGGCGCCGCGTTTGGCGGTGCGGTGTTGCGGCCGTTGACTGGGGGGGGCGGGGGGCCTACAATGTCGGGAGCCGGCGCGCGCGGTTTTCGCGGGGTGCCGGGTTTGCGGGCGGTCCAACCGAGGAGAGGTTTGCCATGCGGAGGTTTCCAGGCGCTGTTGCGGTGATGCTTGCGGCGGGGGCGGCGATGCTTGCGGCGGGGGCGGCGCCCGCCGTGGTGCCGCTGGAGCGCGCGCATTCGCACAACGACTATTCGCGCCCGCGGCCGCTGCTGGACGCGCTGGACGCGGGGTTCTGCAGCGTGGAGGCCGACATCTTCCTGGTGAACGGGGAG
>JAKPUV010000164.1 GCA_029554925.1 Candidatus Hydrogenedentota bacterium
CACCGTCTCCTCCGCGCGGTGCCACACCGTCTGGGGGACTTCCTCCAACGGCGTCCACGCCGGGGTGTCCTCCGGTTCCGGCAGCAGCGGCTCGCGGAACATGCAGTTCAGGTGCACCGGCCCCGCCGGGCTGCGTTGCGCGAGGTGCAGCGCGTGGGCGGCAACGCCCGCCGTGTGCGCCTCCGGCGCGGGGTCGTCGGGACAGGGCAGCGTCACGGATGTTTTGGGATAGTCGCCGAAGAGGTCCTGCTGCCGGATAGCCTGGTTCGCCCCCCGGCGCAGCAGTTCCGGGGGCCGGTCCGCCGTCAGCACCACCAGCGGCACATGGGCCATGGCCGCCTCCACCACGGCGGGCAGGCAGTTCGCCGCCGCCGTGCCCGAGGTGCACAGCAGCGCGGCGGGGCAGTTCGCCGCCTTTGCCCAGCCGAGGGCGAAGAAGGCCGCGCCGCGCTCGTCGGGATGCACCACCAGCTCCGCGCCGGGGTGCCTTGCGGCCGCCACCGCCGGGGGCGCGGACCGCGCCCCCGGCGACGCGCAGAAGAGCCGCACGCCCCCGGCGACCAGTTCCGCCACCAGCCGGTCCGCCCGGCGCAGGTTCTCAAGCCCTGTGTTCTTGTCCGTCATGCCGGAGCACCCTCAGGAAATTCCGCATTTTCGTCTCGATTTCGGCCCATTCCTCCGCGGGAACGGACCCGGGCACCACGCCCGCGCCGTTATACACCGTCAGCGTGTCCCCGCGCACCAGTCCCGACCGGATGGCCACGCAGAACTCCAGGCCGTCCCGGGCCACCCAGCCCACCGGCGCGGCGTAGAGTCCCCGGTCAAAGGGCTCCTCCCGCGCGATCCAGTCCAGCGCGCGGTCGCGGGGCGTGCCGCCCACCGCCGGGGTGGGGTGGAACGCCTCCAGCAGCGCGCCGTCGTCCGTGTCCTCCCGCAGCATTCCGGAGATCCGGGTGCGCAGGTGGCGGCAGTGCAGCAGCGTCAGCAGGCCGGGTTCGGGGTCGGCCTCCACCGCGCCGCACAGGCGGTCAAACACGGCGCGCAGCGCCGCAGTCACCAGTTCCTGCTCGCGGCGGTCCTTCTCGCTTGCCAGCAGGGCCTCCGCCAGCCGCGCGTCCGCTTCCGGGTCCGGGTCGCGGGGGCAGGTGCCCGCCACGGCCTCGCTCTCCAGCAGCCGGCCCGTCCGCCGGAACAGACGCTCCGGCGACGCGCCCAGGAAGGCGCGGTCCCGCGCCGGGTGGAAACAAAAACAGAACGAGTGCCGCGTGCTCCGCACCAGCCGCCGCAGCACTGCCACGGGGTCCAGGCTCCGGTCCGTCGTGAACCGCGTCTCGCGCGCAAGCACCACCTTCTCCAGTTTTCCCCGGTCAAAGGCCGCCAGCGCGCGCGTCACCATCTTTTCCCAATGCGCGCGGTCCGGCAGATCCTCGCGCGAAAGCACGCGCGGAGGGGCGGGGCGTTCCGGCTCCGTGAGACCGACCGCCGCCAGCGCCGCGCGCGCGGCGTCCGCCGCGCCGCGCAGGCCGCCCCGGTCATCCGCCCGCAGGGTGGCCGCCAGCATGGTCCGGCCCCGTTTCCGGTGGAGTTCCAGCAGGGGGGCCACAAAGCGGTATCCGAGGAACCCCTGCCACTGCGTCGGGCGGCCGTTCCCCGGCTGGAACCGGAACCCGCCGTAATACCGGCCCTCGCCGGGTCTCTCGGGAAGATGCCGCCGCAGATGGGCGAAAAGTTCGGAAGGCGTCTCCGGGCCGTCCGCCGGACTCGCCACATCGGCCTCCCCCAGTCCGGCGTTCTCGAACAGCCCCGCGCGGTCGCGCCAGTAATACCGCGTCACGCCGGACTGCGCCGCCAGCCACTCCAGCGGGCACACCGGCGGCGCGGGCACCTCCACCCGCACCAGCCGCCCCGCCGAAGAACGCTCCGGGGCCGCCGCACGCACCGCCCCGTCCAGCGCGGACAGGGCGGGTGTCAGTTCTGTAAGGGGGACCGTCTCCAAGAAAACCGCCGTTCATCCTCCTGCGGAACGCCCCAAGCATCCCGCTCGCGCCCAGTCTAGGCGAGCGGCAACAAAGGATTCAACGCACAGGCCGGGAACAAGACACCCCAACCCGCCGCCCCCT
>JAKPUV010000246.1 GCA_029554925.1 Candidatus Hydrogenedentota bacterium
CTCAGTCGGCGAGCTCGCGCAGCCAGATGTTGCGGAAGCGGACGGGGTTTCCGTGGTCCTGGAGCATGATGGGGCCCTTGTCGCCGTGGGCGACGTAGTCGGTGACGGCGTGGGGGCCGAGCCAGCCGTTGCCGCCGGAGAGGTCGTAGTGGTCCTGGATCAGGACGCCGTTGTGGAACACGGTGAAGGTGGCGCGCTTGACGACCTTGCCGTCCTGGTCGAAGACCGGGCGGTGGAAGACGATGTCGTAGCACTGCCACTCGCCGGGCTTGCGGCAGGCGTTGACGAGGGGGGGCTTGCGGCCGTAGAGGGCGCCGGCCTGCCCGTCCGGGTAGGTGGTGTTCTCGTAGTTGTCCAGCACCTGCACCTCGTACTGGCCCATGAGGAAGACGCCGCTGTTGCCGCGGCCCTGGCCCTCGCCCTCGACGGGCGTGGGAGTCTGGAACTCCACATGGAGCTGGCACGAGCCGTACTCGCCCTTGCTGCGGATCATGCCGGAGTCCTTGGTGGGCAGCATGGCGCCGTCCTCCACCACCCACTTCGTCTTCTTCCCGTCGTCCGCCGACCAGTTGGACAGGTCCTTCCCGTCAAACAGCACCACGGCGTCCGACGGCGCGGTGCCGGCCTGGTCCTGCGTGCTGGGCGTTCCCGGCGTCACCACGCGCGGCTGCGGGGCCTTGGCCGGGTCCGTCTCGTGCACCAGCACGCCGTCCAGGGACATGTAGAGCACGTCCTTCACCTCGCCCTTGTCGTCCTTCTCCTGCACCGTCCACTTCTTCTCCACCGGCGAGTCGAACTGCGCCTGCGCGCGCCCGCACACCAGCCCCAGCGCCGCCAGCGCCAGCACGCACATCCCGGAAAAACGCTTGGAAGTCATCTTGGAGTCTCCCGTCCCGCGCCCCGCGCGGGAAGCCTGGTCACAGCCCCGTCGCGGCTGGGCGTGCGCACGCCCCCGCCCGCGACATCCCGCTGATTCTACCCCCGGCACGCCCCCGCGTCAAGCGGCGGGGCGGCCTCTGGAGCGGGGGGCTGCGGGCCTGTTAGGATGGAGGCCGGGGAACCGCGGGGGGGCGTGAAAGGGCTTTCGGCATGGCATGCGCGCGGAGAGCGGGCGTTTTTCTGGTGCTGGCGGGATGGCTGGCGGGGTTGGCGGCCTGCAGGACGGTGGCCGAGGCGGCGCCCGCTGGAGCCTCGCCCGCCCCACAGGTCTCCGCCGCCGCGCCCTCCGCTGGTGCGGCCCCGGACACGGTGACCCTCGCCGTGCTCGCGCATGTCCCGGTGAAGTGGGACAAGGAGGCGAACCTGGCGGCCCTGGACCGGATGGCGCGCGGGGCGGCGGCGGCGGGCGCGGAGCTGCTGGTCACGCCGGAGGGCGCGCTGGAGGGCTACCTGATTGACGAGCTGCTGAAGAGCCCGGAGCGGGAAAAGTGGGAGCCGCGCTTTCAGGAGATCGCCGAGCCCGTGGACGGGCCCGGGGTGGGGCGCGTGCGTGCGCTCGCCCGCGAGCTGGGCGTGGACATTGTGCTGGGCTTTCTGGAGCGCGACGGCGCCCTCCTGCACAACAGCTGCGCGTGGATTGACCGGAACGGGGAGGTGCTGCATGTGCACCGGAAGACCCACGAGGCGCAGCCCGTCTTCGACCCGCCCAACTACCATCCGGGCCACGAGGCGCGGGCCTTCGACACGCGCTTCGGCCGGGCCGGCATGCTGATCTGCTACGAGCGCCAGATCCCCGAGGTGGCCCGCGCCCTGGCGCTGGACGGCGCGCGGCTCCTCGTCAACCCCTCCTACGGCTCGCGCGGCGAGTGGAACACCGTCATGCTGCGCGCGCGGGCGCGGGACAACGAGGCGGCGCTGGTCTTCGCCCACCCGCAGCAGGCCCTCGTTATCGGCGCCGATGGAAAAGTGGTTGCCGACGTGGACAGCGAGGCGGGCGCGGGCGTGGTGCGCGCGGAGCTGCCCGGGCG